>NZ_RZQE01000240.1:0-8762 GCF_004022955.1 Mesorhizobium sp. M7A.F.Ca.US.002.01.1.1
TCTACGGCCTGACTAACTAGAACGAAATGAACCGTTATTTCGTTCTAACTTCTTGTTTTGGCGCATAATGTTATCCAAAAAGTCTGCAACTTTTTGGCATCATGCTTGAGGGGGTGACACAGCCATGCTCGATCCGATCGTGAACTTCTTCACCCGCATTTTCCAGTGGATCGGCCGCGGTATCGGGCTTTTGATCGGCGTCATCCTGTGGCCGTTCCTGTGGGCCGGACGCTGGTACACGCAACGCGGCTGGATCCTCAAGGCGGCGGTCGGCCTTGCTCTGCTGGTGCTGATCGGCCTCTATGCCAATTTCTTCTACGCCACCCAGTGGTGGAACAATTTCAACCCGAACTATCCAGACACCTACACGTTCGAGAAGCGCAATGTCTCCGCTGGCGAACAGGTCTCCGCCGGCGCCGGCACCGACACGGCCAAGACCTGCGGCAACTCCGGCATTGCCCAGATCGCCGCCGACCTGACCGACTTCAACGTCAACCAGAATGCCTGGATCTCGTCGATGATCCTCTACAAGCTCGGCCTGTTCGGCATCGACTGGGACAACACGCCGTGGATGGACAACAAGGCCTCCTTCCAGCGCGGCATCAACCAGGCGGTGCGGCGCACGGCGACTGAACTCGCCGACAATCTCGGCCGCGTCCGCACCACCTCGCAGATCGACAGCGATCTGCAGAATGCCCGCGGCAACCTGCAGTTCGACGAGGAGACCTGGTATTTCGGCCTGAACCCGTTCGGCCCCAAGACACCGACGCCGAGCTACTATCGCGACGCCGTGCGCATGCTGCGTTCCTTCAACGCTCGCCTTGCCACCTGCCAGGCGACATTCGACGCCCGCGCCGACAATCTGAAACAGTATATCGACCGCATCTCGTCCGACATCGGCTCGACCTCGGCGATCCTCAAGGAACGCGCCGAGAACCACAACAATGGCTGGTTCGACTTCCGCGCCGACGACCGCTACTGGTTCGCCTATGGCCAGCTCTATGGCTATTACGGCCTGATGAAGGGCGCCCAGGCCGACTTCGAGGACGTCATCAAGGAAAAGCATCTGCAGAACCTCTGGGACACGATGGACTCGCAGTTCGTTTCGGCGCTGAAGATCCAGCCTTTCATCATCGCCAATGGCCGCGAGGATGGCTGGCTGTTGCCGACGCATCTGACGACGATGGGCTTCTATGTGCTCAGGGTGCGCTCCAACATGGTCGAAATCAGCAACGTTCTGACGCAGTAGCGCTGTTCCATTAGGGACCAGGCGATGGCGAATTTGCGCCGTCGCCTCTGTCGCATTCCGTGCATTGTGCGGCTGTTTTGAGACGGCGGAACGACGCGTCCTCTGGCTTCTATACGGCGCGGCAACGGAGCCAGGAAGAACCGACGACAGGTCGGCCGGTCCGCAGAAGAATTTTCTCAAGAGGAAACATAGTTGCATACAAGTTGACGCCGCGGCAGCGACAGGGTTAGAACATGCCCGCGCCCGGTTCCAACCTGCTTGCCAGTAAGACCAAACCCGTCCCCTCCACCGTCCAATCCAGAGGAAAGCCGTCATGGCCGAAGTGAAGTCCGACATCGAGATCGCGCGCGGCGCCAGGAAAAAGCAGATCCAGGAGATCGGCCAGAAGATCGGCATCCCGACCGAACACCTGCTGCCCTACGGCCACGACAAGGCCAAGATATCAGCCGAATTCATCAAATCGGTGAAGGGCAACAAGGACGGCAAGCTGATCCTCGTAACCGCCATCAACCCGACGCCGGCCGGCGAAGGCAAGACCACGACCACGGTTGGTCTCGGCGACGGCCTGAACCGCATCGGCAAGAAGGCGATCGTCTGCATCCGCGAGGCTTCGCTCGGCCCGAACTTCGGCGTCAAGGGCGGTGCCGCCGGCGGCGGCTATGCGCAGGTCGTGCCGATGGAGGACATGAACCTCCACTTCACCGGCGACTTCCACGCCATCACCACCGCGCACAACCTGCTTTCGGCGCTGATCGACAACCACATCTACTGGGGCAATGAGCTCGGCATCGACACCCGCCGGGTCGTCTGGCGCCGCGTCATGGACATGAACGACCGCGCGCTGCGCGAGATCATCTGCTCGCTCGGCGGCGTCGCCAACGGCTTCCCGCGCGAGGGCGGTTTCGACATCACCGTCGCCTCGGAAGTCATGGCGATCCTCTGCCTGTCGACCGACCTGAAGGACCTGGAAAAGCGCCTCGGCGACATCATCGTCGCCTATCGCCGCGACAAGTCAGCCGTCTATGCCCGCGACCTCAAGGCCGACGGCGCCATGGCTGTGCTGCTGAAGGACGCCATGCAGCCGAACCTGGTGCAGACGCTGGAGAACAACCCGGCCTTCGTGCATGGCGGGCCGTTCGCCAACATCGCGCATGGCTGCAACTCGGTCGTCGCCACCACGACGGCGCTCAAGCTCGCCGACTACGTCGTCACCGAAGCCGGCTTCGGCGCCGATTTGGGTGCTGAAAAGTTCTTCGACATCAAGTGCCGCAAGGCGGGCTTGAAGCCGGCAGCGGCGGTCATCGTCGCCACCGTGCGCGCCATGAAGATGAATGGCGGCGTCAAGAAGGAAGACCTCGGCAAGGAAAACGTCGAGGCGGTGAAGAAGGGCTGCGCCAACCTTGGCCGCCACATCGAGAACATCAGGCAGTTCGGCGTGCCGGCGGTGGTTGCCATCAACCATTTCTATTCCGACACCGACGCCGAGATCCAGGCGATGAAGGACTATGTCGCCTCGATGGGCGAAGAAGCGATCCTGTGCAAGCACTGGGCACACGGCTCGGCCGGGATCGAGGATCTTGCCAACAAGGTGGTGGCACTGGCCGAATCCGGCGCCTCGCAGTTCGCCCCGCTCTATCCCGATGCCATGCCGCTGTTCGAGAAGATCAACACCATCGTCCAGCGCATCTATCGCGGCTCGGAAGCGATCGCCGACAAGTCGGTGCGCGACCAGCTCAAGGCGTGGGAAGACGCCGGCTACGGCCATTTGCCGGTGTGCATGGCCAAGACCCAATATTCCTTCTCGACCGACCCGAACCTGCGCGGCGCGCCGACCGGCCACACCGTGCCGGTGCGCGAGGTCAGGCTTTCGGCCGGTGCCGGCTTCGTCGTCATCATCTGCGGCGAGGTCATGACCATGCCGGGCCTGCCGAGGGCGCCGTCCTCGGAAAAGATCTTCCTCAATGAGGCCGGCAATATCGAAGGCCTGTTCTAAAATCCTTCAATTCAAACAGAAAGGGCGCCGCAGCGATGCGGCGCCCTTTCTGTTTTTTCGGATAGCCCTAAGCAGCGCTGCGCGACAGCGCCCGCTGGTTGGAGCCGAAGATCGTGTCGCGCTCCGGCAGCGCGCCGGTCTGCAGGCACTCGACCCATTCGGCGGTCTTGAGCACGGCGGCGAAGCGCGACTGCAGGATGATCGTGACCACGCGATGGATCTCCTCGGCCGAGGCGTAGCCGGCGCTGTTGGCGTAAGGCACCGAGCCGGTCGCATCCGACAGGAACTCGACGGCAAAGCCCATATGCACGGCGTGGATAATGGTCGACAGGTCACAATTATGCGTCATGTAGCCGACCACCGTGATCGTATCGATGGCATTGGCGCGAAGCCAGTCTTCCAGATCAGTGCCGGTGAAGGCGGAGGGCAGGTTCTTTTCGACATAATGGTCGCGCTCGCGCCTGGCGATTTCGGGATGCAGTTCGCCGCCGTGACTGCCCTTGGCGAAGATCGGCGAGGTCTCGGGCGCCATCTGCTTGACGACCACCACCTTGATGCCGGCAGCAGTCGCTGCATCCATGGCGCGTGCCACATTGACGACGCTGTCGCGGAACGGCGGATGCTGGATGGCGAGATTGCCGCCGTCGTAATCGTTCTGCACATCGACGACGATCAGCGCCCGGCGCGGCGCGGTGTTGGCTGGGTCAGACATGGTGTTTCCTTTCCGGCTTGAATTCGATGGATGGAAGATAGGCGGGCTGCCAGACAGCCGAAAGTGGCCCGATTGACATCATTCGAAAGAATTGGGACAATCCGCATTCAACCGCTGGAAGCACCCATGAACGACCCGATCATTGCCGTCCTCGCCTTCGACGGCATCAGCCCGTTCCATCTTTCCGTACCGTGCCTGGTCTTCGGCGAGGACAGGACGGCGCTTGGCCTGCCGCGCTTCGACTTCCGCATCTGCGCGGTCAAGGCCGGGCCGATCCATACCGAAGCCGGGCTGACAATTGCCGCGCCGCATGGGCTCGAAGGGCTCGACGGCGCCGATATCGTCATCATCCCGAGCTGGCATCATCTGAGCGAACCGGTATCGCCGCTGCTGATGGAAGCGCTGCGCCATGCGCACCAACGCGGCGCCTTGATTGTCGGCCTGTGCCTCGGCACCTTCGCCATTGCAGCGGCCGGGCTGCTTTCGGGCCGACGTGCCGCGACGCACTGGGCCTATTGCGAACAATTGCAAACACTCCATCCCGACATCGCTGTCGATGCCGCGGTGCTCTACGTCGACAATGGCGATGTCGTGACCTCGGCCGGCGTCGCCGCCGGCCTCGACTGCTGTCTCCACATCGTGCGCGCCCGCTATGGCGCGGAAGCAGCACTCCGGCTCGCCCGCCAGATCGTGCTTTCTCCGCACCGGCAGGGTGGGCAGGCACAGTTCATCGAGCATCCGGTGGCAAGAAGCGCGGACGCCGACCGCTTCACCCAGGCCCTCGACGCGGTTCGCGCGACGCTTGGCGAGGCGCATAGCCTGGACCGCGTCGCCGAGGCCGCCGGCCTGACCCGCCGCACCTTTACCCGTCGCTTTCAGAAATCGATCGGCGCCAGCTTTGGCGATTGGCTGACCAGCCAGCGGATCGAACTGGCGCAGCGTTTGCTGGAAGCGACGGAGAAATCGATGGACATGATCGCCTTCGAAGCCGGCTTCGGCAGCGCCACCTCGTTGCGTCAGCATTTTGCCGCGAGACTGAGGACATCGCCGGCGCAATACCGGCGAGAGTTTTCCAGGCGAGGCGATCAGGAAGAGCGCATGACGTATGTCCTGTCGTCCTGACCTGTTCAGCCCCGCTTGACCGGCCGCGCCGGATTGCCGATCACCGTGGCGTTCGCCGCCACGTCGCGCGTCACCACCGCACCGGCGCCGACGATGGCGCCTTCACCGATGCTGACGCCGCCAAGGATGACGGCTGAGCCGCCGATCCAGGCATTGGCGCCGATCTCAATCGGTCGGGCGATCTCCAGTCCGGCCTGCCGCCCACTGGCCTCCTTGTGGTGCTCGGCGCAGTAGATCTGCACGTTCGGGCCGAGCAGCGTTGCCTTGCCGATGCGCACGCTCGCCGTGTCGAGGATGGTGCAGCCGGCATTGAGAAACACGCCGTCGCCGAGAAAGATGTTGAAGCCATAGGCGCAGTGGAACGGCGCCTCGATACGGGCGCCCTCGCCGGCTCTTCCCAGCAGTGCCTTCAGAGCCGGCCCGAGATTGCCGCGTTGACGAGGCGGCAGCAAGTTGTGCTCGAACACCGCATCGCGCGCTATCATCCGCAACGACTCCAGTTCGTCATCGATGCAGGTATACCATTCGCCGGCCACCATCTTCACGCGCTCGCTCTCAGCCATGATGCGGTCTCCAGTTCACGTCCTTGCAAAGCACAAGTGCAGCCAAAAGCGCCGATGCCAGTACTGGTCAAATATTGGACCTATGGTAGCCTGTGACTCAAGGCCGTCTTGGCCCGTGATCGAGGGGGATCGACCATGCTCTACATTCTCGCACTTCTGATCGGCGTCATTGCCGGTCTTCGCGCCATGACGGCGCCGGCCGCCATTGCCTGGGGCGCTTATCTCGGCTGGCTGACGGTTGCCGGCACCTGGGCGAGCTTCATGAGCCATTGGGCGGCTGTCGGCATCTTCACCATCCTGGCCATTGTCGAGTTGGTCACCGACCAGTTGCCGTCGACGCCGAGCCGTAAAGTACCCCAGCAATTCGGCGCCCGCATCGTCATGGGCGCCTTCACCGGCGCGGTGATCGGCGCGACAGGCGGCGCCACCATCGGCGGCCTGATCGCGGGCGCCATCGGCGCTGTCATCGGCACGCTGGGCGGCGCCGAAGCTCGCGGCCGGCTCGCGGCCGCCTTCGGCAAGGATCCGCCCGCCGCCTTTATCGAGGACGCGGTGGCGATCATCGGCGGCCTGCTGATCGTAGCGGCGGTGGCATGACGACGAAAATCTTCGACGCCATCATCATCGGTGCCGGACAGGCTGGCCCTCCGCTGGCCGGGCGGCTGACGGCCGCCGGCATGAGCGTCGCGCTGATCGAGCGCAAGCTGGTCGGCGGCACCTGCGTCAACACCGGCTGCATGCCGACCAAGACCATGGTCGCCAGCGCCTATGCCGCGCATCTGGCGCGCCGCGCCGCCGACTATGGCGTGACGCTCTCCGGGCCGGTCGGCGTGGATTACAAGGTGATCAAGGCGCGCAAGGACAAGGTCACAAACGACGCTCGCGGCAATCTCGAGACCTGGATTGCCGGCATGGACAAGTGCACCCTCTATCGCGGCCATGCGCGTTTCGAATCCCCCAACACGGTGCGCGTCGGCGACGATCTGCTGACCGCCGAAAAGATCTTCCTCAACACCGGCGGCCGCGCCTCGGTGCCCGACCTTCCCGGCATCCACGACATCGACTATCTGACCAACTCGTCGATGATGGATCTCGACGTGCTGCCGCGCCATCTCGTCGTCGTCGGCGGCAGCTACATCTCGCTCGAATTCGCTCAGATGTTCCGCCGCTTCGGCGCGGAAGTCACCGTCGTCGAGAAGAGCCCGCGCCTGACCGGCCGCGAGGACGAGGATGTCTCCGCCGCCATCCTGTCGATCCTCGAAAACGAAGGCATCGCGGTCCATGTCGGCGCCGACGACATTGCCTTCGCCAGACAGGGTGACGACATCGCCGTGACCTTCTCCGCCGGCAAGCCACCGGCGGTCGGCTCGCATGTGCTGCTGGCGCTGGGGCGCACGCCCAACACCGACGATCTCGGCCTGGAAAGGGCCGGCGTCGAGGTCGACAAGCGCGGTTTTGTCACCGTCGACGACCAGCTGCGCACCAGCGTGCCCGGCATCTGGGCGATGGGCGACTGCAACGGCAGGGGCGCCTTCACCCACACCTCCTACAACGACTACGAGATCGTCGCCGCCAATTTGCTCGACAACGATCCGCGGAGGGTCAGCGACCGGATCGAAGCCTATGCGCTCTACATCGACCCGCCGCTTGGCCGCTGCGGCATGACCGAGGCCGCAGTGAAGAAATCCGGCCGTCGCGCGCTGGTCGGCCAGCGGCCGATGACCCGCGTCGGCCGCGCTATCGAAAAGGGCGAGACGCAGGGTTTCATGAAAATCCTGGTCGATGCCGACACCAGGGAGATCCTCGGCTGCTCGGTGCTCGGCCCCGGCGGCGACGAGGCTATCCATTGTGTGCTCGACCTGATGTACGCCAAGGCGCCCGTCGACACGCTGGCGCGTGCCGTGCACATCCATCCCAATGTTTCGGAGTTGCTGCCCACCATTGCCCAGGAGCTGAAGCCGCTGGCGTGACAGCCCGTTGAAGACCCATTTTAAAGCTCTTCCTTTTCTGCATCGCTGCAATGCAGCAATGCAGCTTGCGCACGGTGGCGTGCTTCGCGGAGTCTGGAATTGAACCGATTCAGTCTGGACGCACCATGCCCTTGCCGATCCTTGCGCTTGCCATTGCGTCCTTCTGCATCGGCACCACCGAATTCGTCATCATGGGCTTGCTGCCTGAGGTCGCCGCCGACCTCGGCGTGTCGATCCCCGCGGCGGGCCTGCTGGTTACCGGATATGCGCTGGGCGTCGTCTTCGGCGCCCCGATCGTCGCCATGGCCACTGCGCATTTGCCGCGCAAGCCGGTGCTGGTCGGGCTGGCCGTGCTGTTCGTCGTCGGCAATCTGTTTTGCGCCATCTCGCCCAACTACTGGACGCTGATGGCCGCGCGCGTCTTCACCGCTTTCGGCCACGGCGCCTTCTTCGGCATCGGCTCGGTCGTTGCCGCCAGCCTGGTGCCGCGCAACAAGCGCGCCAGCGCTATCGCGCTGATGTTCGCCGGGCTGACGCTGTCCAACATCCTGGGTGTTCCCGCCGGAACCGCACTTGGCGAAGCGTTCGGCTGGCGCTCCACCTTCGTTGCCGTGGTCGGTATCGGCCTGATCTCGGTGGCAGCGATCGCCTGGTTGGTGCCGTCCGATGTCGCCGAGCCAAGCGGTGGCGGCCTGCGCGGCGAGCTGCGCGTGCTGGGCAAGCTGCAGGTCTGGCTGGCCATGCTGATCGCGGCGCTGACCTCCGCAAGCCTGTTCACCGTCTTCACCTACATCAAACCCTACCTCACCGAGGTATCGGGCTTGTCGACCTCGGCAGTCACGTGGGTTCTGCTGCTGTTCGGCGCGGGCATGACCATCGGCAACATCATCGGCGGCAGACTGGCCGACTGGAAACTGATGCCGACAGTGATCGGCACCCTGCTGCTGATGGCCCTGCTTTTCGTTGGATTCAGGCAGTTCGGCGCAATCGCCAGCGTTGCCATCGGCATCGTCTTCCTGTGGGGCCTGCTCATCTTCGTCGTCGTGCCGCCGTTGCAGATCCGGGTCGTCGAGGCGGCCTCCGAGGGACCGAACCTTGCCGCCACGCTGAACCAGGGCGCCTTCAATATCGGCAATGCCAGCGGCGCCTGGAT
>NZ_RZQE01000241.1:0-8661 GCF_004022955.1 Mesorhizobium sp. M7A.F.Ca.US.002.01.1.1
GCGCAGTAATGACGGGCGAAGGGTGGCGATGCTGCCTTGCACAACAACGAGGTGGCCATGTCCGCGCGCATTTTCAGCCCAGCCAAAACCGCGATGCAGTCCGGCAAGGCCAAGACCGGTTACTGGGTGCTGGAATTCGATCCCGAGTCGCGCAAGAAGATCGACCCGCTGATGGGCTATACGACGTCGGCAGACATGAGAAGCCAGATCAGGCTTAGCTTCGACACGCGCGAAGAGGCGGTCGCCTACGCCGAAAAGCAAGGGCTCGCTTTCCGCGTCGAAGAGCCGAAAGAGACCAAGCGCCGCCAGATTTCCTATGCGGAGAATTTCCGCTATGACCGCAGGACGCCCTGGACGCATTGAACGGCGCCCGGCGCCAGAATATCCAGCCGGCCCAACGGCCGGCCAGCGGTCCCGTAGCTCAGCTGGATAGAGCACCGGCCTTCTAAGCCGATGGTCACAGGTTCGAATCCTGTCGGGATCGCCAAAGCCTTTCGGTCCGTTCCGGACACATAGGTTACGGTTTATACCGGAGACACGGGCTTTCAGAGAGCGGTATCAGGTCTCGTGCGCTCAGACCGCCGCCGCCAGAAGCAGCGTTACCCCCAGGACCGTCGACGCATAGATCGTCGCTAGGAGCACGATCGGCCGAGGATACTCGGTGGGTGTTGCGAGGCTGGTTATGTCGGGACCCCGAAATGTTTCGGTGCCGGGCGACGGGACGTCGGCGGCGGTGGCAGCGTTGTCATTGCAAGCGCGCAGCACAGAAAGGCGCTGGGTTATATCCGCGGCGATCAGAGGATCGTCCGCCACCAATTTCGACCAGTCCGAAACAACGCCGATTTCATGTTGTGACATCGCGCGCCTCCCTTTTGCGGCCTAACAGCGATATCTAAATTATGTTCAACTAATAGTTTCGCGAGGCGGACCGCTCTTTGTCACTGCGGTCTTCTGATCGATGAAAACCACGCCCGCTGCCTCCAAGCCTCGACGGATGGCAGCCAGCTTGGCGGGACTGGGAATCCTTCGCCCGCTCTCAAAACTGCCAATCGTTCCTTCGCTGAGGCCGCACTTCGCGGCGAGTCGCACCTGCGACCACTTCAGGATCGCTCGTGCAGCTCTGCACTGCTGGGGTGTAAGGGGTTGGGTCCCTGAGACGGTGGCGCTTCGCTTGTTCACATCCTGACGGTCCTTCGCTTCGGCGGGACACGGCTTTGCACCAGGCCCGCCTTGTCCAGATCCACCGTGACCATTGGCCCGAGCGACACCGTGACCTTGTCGCCGTCGATCCGCGAAACGTCCCCGGGCAATTCCATCTGCTGGCCCCTGGTCAGCCTGGTTGCCGGATCAATGACCGAATGCGGAAGACCGGGGATCGACACGCTGACGCGGTCCTTCGTGACGCGCTTCAGCACCGTCGCCATGACCGCCACCTCGTCGCCGACTTTATTGCCATGCTCTGATTCTGGGGCGGCATCTGCCGGCGTCAAGGATTAGCTGCGTCTGATATAGAAAAGTCCGCGGGCGTGGCTCGGCGCCAGCGTATTATTTCGTTACTCGGCCTTTTCGGAACCTTCCCGCGCACGGCGCGTTCGGCCCGCTGTATTCGCGGACCCTCATATAAAAGTGGACAGGCGGGAGGCAAACAAGGGTGGGGAGGAGTGTTGCCATGTCGAAGCGAGAAATAGGGATATCTTCGGCCCTCGATCGGCGCATTGCCGACCTCAGGGCCAGGATGCAGGACGCCCGGATCACGGAATACGAAATGAAGACCTTTCAAAAAGTGGCTTCAGCCATGGGAGGCGACGGAGGCTCCCTGCGTCTCGATGCCGACGACCTGATCGCGGCATCCTTTGTCGTCGATGCGCTGGGTGAACCGACGCTCAACTGAGACGGGCGATCTGGCTTCGCGCGCCGTTTTGCCCTTGCCCGGCCGGCAATTGGCCCACGCCTTCACACTTTGAAACAGGATGGCTGCTTTCCAGCGGCCGTCCTGTGGCGTCTGCCCAAGCGTCTGTCGCAAGTCATAGGCAGGGGCTGGTTGGCCGGTGGATTTGATTCCGCCGCCGACATCGAATTGGAGGGAAAGTCTTATCAATTTGTTTGGGTTGGTGCGTCATAGTAGCGACGGCTAACGGAGTTGAACGCGATGAAGCTCGATCTGTCGCCGACGAGCTGGGGCAGGGTGATCGCTGTCACGGCAGTCGGTACGGCATTCTTCATTGCCGTGGCGTTCTTCGTCGATTCCTTCAATTTTCCCTATCTTTCGCCCGAGGCCGTGTGGCGGGCGCAGATGACCGACCTGATGCTGCCTTTGGTGCTGGGCGGCTCGTTTCTGTTTTTCCTGATGTGGAAGATTCGCCAGCTGGCCATCGCGCAGCGCGATCTCAGCGTCATCGCCGCGACCGACAGCCTGACGGCGGTGCTGAACCGTGGCGCCTTCTCGATGCTGGTCGAAGCCTATCTCGAGCAGACCCGCAAGCAGGAGCAGACCCGTTCGGGGGCGCTGCTGATCATCGACGCCGACCACTTCAAGTCGATCAATGACCGCCTGGGCCACGATTGCGGCGATCAGGCGCTCAAACTGATAGCGCAGGCGATCAAGGGGCAACTGCGTGGCAGCGATATCGTCGGCCGCATCGGCGGCGAAGAATTCGGCGTGTTTCTGCCCGGCGTGGATCCCTCGCAATCCTGGGTGGTTGCCGAAAGCATCCGCCGGCGTATCAGGGAGATGGAATTCTCACCCGGCGGCAGGCCTTGTCCGCTTTCCGTCAGCATCGGCGGCACAAGCTTTACCGGCCCGATCACATATGAGGAAATCTTCTCCGCTGCCGACAGAAGGCTTTACACGGCCAAGTCGAACGGACGCGATCAAGTCAGCTTCGATCCGGCCGGAACGTCTCCGGCGCCTGCGCCCGGCGTCGCCACCGTGCATTGACGGGCGAAACTTGCAGAAGGCTGATCGGGAAGCTCTCGAAACAGACGCTCCTTCTATGTTTCCAAATACTTATAATCAGCCGCAAGGAATCCGATCCTTACGGACAGCATGCCGGCTCGATGGGCCATGGACTGCAACCGCTTGCCGGTATACTCCCCCCGCGTTGGCGATGTTTCGTTGTCGGCAGAAACGGTTTTGACTCTGAGTTTCCAAGCGTTCCGGCCGACAGCGATCATAATTTTTGATGCTGGCGAACATATGCGGAAACGGTCAGGTAAACACAGCTATTATGATCCATTTGTTCAACGGCTTTCAGGACCCCTTCGGTGGCAGTGACCTTGAAGCTCTGGAACTGTACCGGCTGTTGAGTGTCGATTCCAAGGTGCATCTGTGGGCAACCTCCTCCAGCGTGTCCGGCGAGTTGATGCGGAATTTCCCGATTCGCCGCGTCTCGCTGTCGAAGTGGGATGTACCGAATGGCGGTACCTACGTCTTTCTCGGCTCTCATTGGCGCAACAAGATATGGCCTTACCTGATCCCGCGGCCGCGCCGGCTGATCTATGTCTTCAATACCTTTCACCCGAAAATCATCTCGCTGACGAGACGCATGCCCCGCATGCTGAACTGGCCCGACGCCGAACTGGTGCTGATTTCCGATTTTCAGAGACGGATGCTCCAAGTCGATGGCACCGTGCATCCGTCTCCGATCGATATCGAACGTTTTTCACCACGGCGTCTGGGTTCGGATCGTCCCTTCACCGTCGGACGCTTGAGCCGCGATGGGCCGGGCAAACATCATCCCGATGACATACCCCTCTACGAGACATTGCTGGCCGAAGGTACTGCCTTGCGGATTCAGGGAGGGATAGGGCTCAAGGACAGCCTCATGCCGCATCCGCAACTCGAACTGTTCCCACCCGGCCAATTTTCCGCCGAAGAGTTTCTGCAGACGCTCGACGTGTTTTATTATCGCACCGGTTGGCATATGGAAACCTTCGGTCGCGTGGTGTTCGAGGCGATGGCCTGCGGGTTGCCCGTGGTCTGCCATTCATATGGCGGTTATTCCGACCATATCAGGCATGGCGAAAACGGTTTCTTGTTCGAAACGACGCAGCAGGCGGCGCGCATCCTCGCCGATCTCAAAGCCGACCCGGCGCTGCGGGCGGCAGTGGGCCTCAAGGCACGACAGACCGTCGAGCAGATCTATTCTTCCCAAGCTTTGCGACAGAGGCTGGATTTCTACCTGCGCTAGCTGCACGTCATCCCTTGGGCCATGGGACATCCTTGGCGCAACAACATGCCCGCTGTCATCGATCTCGACATCGCGCTAAAGCAGGCACGCAAAGCGGACGAATGGGGCCGACAGCCAGCGGCGTGCCACAGACTGGGCAGGACTTCTTATCGATGACATTGATGGGCGCGGCGGCACTGCTGATCCTGATCCTGACTTACGCCGGTGTCGCCATTGGCCGCATCCCCGGCCTGCGCCTCGACCGGGCAGGGATCGCGCTTCTCGGCGGGGCCGCGATGATCGCCATCGGCGCGCTCAGCATGGAGGATGCGTACCGGGCGATCAATTTCGACACCATCACGCTTCTGCTCGGCATGATGATCGTGGTGGCGCATTTAAAAGTGTCGGGCGCCTTTCGTGGCCTTGGCGCCGTCGCCATCGAGCACGCGCATGCGCCCTTCATGCTCTTGGTGATGGTGACGCTGCTGACCGGCGTGTTGTCGGCCTTCCTGGTCAACGACGCCATCTGTCTCGTCATGGCGCCGATCGTCGTCCACGTCACCCGTGTGATCAAGCGCAACCCGATCCCCTATCTGATCGCCACCGCCACCGCGTCGAATTGCGGCAGCGTCGCAACCATCACCGGCAATCCCCAAAACATGGTCATCGGCGCGCTGTCGGGCATTTCCTATCCGGCCTTTTCGGCAGCGCTGGCTCCGGTCGCTTTGTTCGGCCTCGTCGCGGTCGTTGTCATCATCCGCATTGTCTTCCGGGCCGAATTCGCCCGCACCGTCCAATTGACGCCCGAGGTCTCGCGGGGCCGCATGCACAAGGGGCAGGTGCTGAAGGCGGTGGTGGTCTGCATCGGGCTGGCAATTGCCTTCTTCGCCGGCGTGCCCGTCGCCAAGGCCGCACTCATCGGCGGCGCCATCCTCTTGCTTACCCGGGCCATTAAGCCGGAGCGCATCTACCGCGAGATCGACGGTCCGCTGCTGTTCATGTTCGCCGGTCTGTTCGTTGTCGTCGCCGGCGCCGAAAAGACGCTTCTTTCGCCCGACATGATCGCTTCGGCCAGGAATCTCGGGCTGGACGACGTCTGGCGCTTGTCCGGCTTCACCGCGGTGCTTTCCAACATCATGAGCAATGTTCCGGCCGTGCTGGCGCTGCGGCCCTTCATACCCGGCCTCGAAAACCCCGAGCGCGCCTGGCTGGTCGTCGCCATGAGCTCGACGCTGGCCGGCAATTTCACGCTGCTGGGTTCGGTCGCCAACCTGATCGTCGCCGAACAGGCACGCGCCGCCGGCACGACGCTGTCGTTCGGCGCTTTTTTCAAGGTCGGCTTGCCTTTGACGCTGATAACGCTGGCCGCCGGCACCGCATGGCTGGCTTTCGGTTTCTAATGCATGTCGTTGCCCCAAAAGTGGCCCCGGTTTTAGGGCAACGACATGCATAAAACCAAAGGCTTAAAGCGCGTCGCGCTTTAGACCTGGCTGCCTGAAAGTCGCGCCCGCACCAGCGTCGCCGCGGCGCGTCCGGCCGCTTCGATGTAATCGGGGTTGCGGTGGATCAGCATGATCGAAAAGCAGCCGTCGATCAAAAGCACGATCTCGCGCCCCAGGGTTTGCGGCTCCGCGACGCCATGGTCCGACAGGGCGCCGGCCAGCCATGTTTCGAAATTCAGCTTGTGCCGCGCGCCCACCTTGACCGCCGGATGTCCGGGCATCGAGGCGAGTTCGGCGGCCGTGCGCAGGAAGCCGCATCCTTTCCATTTCGGGTGGCGAGCGGACCTCGCCAGATTGGTGAAGATCGCCTCGACCTTGCGATCCGCGCCGCCTTCGGCAGCCTCGAACCAGCCGGCCATCCGCTTCAGATTGGGTTGGTCGCGGCCGTCGAGATAGGCGGCGATCAGGTCGTCCTTGCTCTTGAAATGGTAGTAGAGCGTGCGCTTGGTGAGACCCGCTTCCTCGGCAACGGCATCGACGCTGACACGACCGATTCCTTCTGCATAGAAGAGCCTGGTCGCGGCATCGACAATGCGTTTGCGGGTAGGGCTCTGCGTGTCGGGCATAAGCCTATGTATACCGACTAGTGAATATACACAAGCGACAAAGGGCATAGTCTTCCTTCCATCAGCATGATGGAGAAGGAAGAGCCAAATGACAGATCTTGTCCTTAGCGAAACCCGGGATGGGATTGCCATCCTCACCCTCAACCGGCCGGAGAAACTCAACGCGCTGAACTATGCCCTGATCGATCGCCTGCTTGCGGTCCTTGACGACATTGAAGTCGATGACAGCGTTCGTGCGGTCATTCTGACCGGAGCAGGGGAGCGGGCGTTTTCGGCGGGGGGCGACATTCACGAGTTCTCGGCCAGCGTGGCGCTTGGCGTCGGTGTCGCGATGCGGGATTTCGTCATGCGCGGGCAGCGGCTGACGGCGAGGCTGGAAGCCTACCGCAAGCCCATCATCGCCGCCGTCAACGGCATTGCCTTTGGTGGCGGCTGCGAAATCACCGAGGCCGTACCGCTTGCTATCGCCAGTGACCGCGCTTTGTTCGCCAAGCCGGAAATCAACCTCGCAATGCCGCCGACCTTTGGTGGAACCCAGCGCTTGCCGAGGCTCGCGGGGCGCAAGCGGGCGCTCGAACTGCTGTTGACCGGCGACTGGTTTGCGCCGCCGCGGGCGCTTGAACTGGGTCTCGTCAACGAGGTTGTCCCGCATGCCGAGTTGATGCCGGCGGCATTTGATCTGGCCAGGCGTATCCTGCGGCACTCCGATCTGGCGATTGCCGGCATCCTCACGGCAGTGGCGCGCGGCCTCAACCAGAGCATCGCCGAAGGTTTGCTGGTCGAGGCCGAGCAGTTTGCGCGCATGGCCCCGACCGCTGATCTGCGCGAAGGGCTGAATGCCTGGATTGCACGCCGCGAGCCGGGCTATGACGGCTCGTGGACACATATCGCGCGTCCCGACGAGGCCAGGCGAGCCTGAAGCGGGTCGCTTGAATTCCTCAGGCGACCCGCTTCAGGGCTTTGTTTTTATGCGTGTCGTTCTCCCAAAACCGAGGTCACTTTTGGGCGACATGCACTCGTCGGAGCTGGATCAGGGCGCCACCACCAAACGGCCCTTCATGTTGGGGTGAAAGCGGCAGAAGTAGTCGACCGGTCCCGCCGTCTTCAAAGTCAGGCTTGCGGATTTCTTCGGCGGGATCATCACTTCCCAGCCGCCTTTCACGGTTGCCGTGTGGGCGAACACATCCTTGTTCACCCACTCGATCGTGTCGCCGACCTTTGCCTCGACGGTGGCCGGAGAGAACACCAGCCTGTCGATGGTGACCTGGATGGTTTCGGCTTGCGCCGGCACGATCCCGACGGCGAGCGTCAACGCAATCCACAGATGGTGGTTCTGCATGCTCCCGGTCCTTACTTGAGCATGCCGGCGACGTGTTCGGCGTGCTGCTCATGGCCCTGGAATATCTTCAAGCCGGTTTCCAGCAGGCTTTTCAGCTCGGCATTCTGCGCCGACGGGATCAAAAGGGTTTCGAGCGCGCCGTTGACCTGCTTGTGATAGGCGACCTCATTGTCGACATAGGCCTTGTCGAAGGCAGCGCCGTGGAGTTTGGCGAGCTTGGCCCGCTCCTCCGTCGCAGCTTTGGTCAGCGCCTTGCTGGTGGGGTTGTCTTCCGGGGTGACCTTGAGCTTCTTGACCAGGTCGAGCGCCTGAACATTTACAGCCTCGTGATCGCGGACCATGTCCTTGGCGAAATCGACAACCTCCTTGTTCTTCGATTTGTCGATGGCCAGCTTGGCCGCTTCGATGTCGATGACCCCGGCCGTGTAGGCGATATGGGCGATCTGCGAATCGGTCGGCTTGTCGGCGGCTTGTGCGAACGGCGCGGTGCCGAGCAGCAGCAGGGCGGCGAGCGCAGCAGTGTGTCGGATAGACATGGCATCTCCTTCGCCAGGACGCTGAAATCGTCCCGGACAGTGTTTTTCGGTTGACGGTCATTGGATGCTGGTCAGCGGCAAACGTTCCCGCTGAAATGAACTGAAATCCGCTGAGGCTCAGCTTTCCAGCCCGAGCCGTCGCATCACGGCGCTGGTCAGTCGTTCGCAACGCCGGCCGGCGAAGGGGAAGGCGTCGAGCAGCACCGGCCCGATCTGGTCGTCCAGCGCCTTGCGGACAAGGGCGCGGGCGCGGTGTAGCCTTGTCTTGACGGTTTGCGGCCGCACGCCGAGGAGGTCGGCGGTCTCTTCGATGCTCAGCCCCTCGATCACCCGCGCCACGAACACCGTCCGGTAGACGTCGGGAAGGCTGTCGGTGGCCTGTTCGACCAGTTGGAGGATCTGCCGTTGCGCCATTGTCCGTTCCGGATCGTCGCTGGGATTGAGGGGAAACCGGATGATCTCGGCTTGCGGATTTTCCGGCAGCGCCACCGTTTTGCGTCTTTTGCGCAGCCGGCCGAGCGCCTCGTTGATGACGATGCGCGATAGCCA
>NZ_RZQE01000242.1:0-8657 GCF_004022955.1 Mesorhizobium sp. M7A.F.Ca.US.002.01.1.1
GAACAGGATTCTTTCCTTGGCATCATCGAAGACCGGCGTCACGACAGTGATGTCCGGCAGATGCGTGCCGCCATTGTAGGGTGCGTTGAGGGCAAAGACGTCGCCGGGGTGGATGTCGCCGGAATTCAGCCGGATGATGGTTTCGACCGAGCGGTCCATCGAGCCGAGATGTACCGGCATGTGCGGCGCATTGGCGACCAGCGCGCCGGTCCGGTCGAAGACGGCGCAGGAAAAATCCAGCCGTTCCTTGATGTTGACGGAATAGGCGGTGTTCTGCAGCGTGACGCCCATCTGCTCGGCGATCGACATGAAGAGGTTGTTGAAAACCTCCAGCATGACCGGATCGGCCTCGGTGCCGAGCGCTGCCTGCCGGCGCTTTTTCTCGACGCGGCGCAGGAGCACATGGTTCCTGGCGGTGATTTCGGCCAGCCAGCCCGGCTCGATGACGATTGTCTGGTTCGGCTCGATAATCAAGGCAGGTCCCGCAACCCTGTTTCCCGGCTTCAGCGCCTCGCGGCGGAAGATGGGTGAAGTGCGCCACTCTCCCTCGGTGAAGATTTCGCGGGTCTGTGAAGGGCTTACGGCAAGGTCTTCGGTTCGCGATTCAGTTTCGTCGCGCCCAGTGCCGCCGGTGTCGGTGCCTTCGACGCCGACGGTCTCGACGATCATCGGCTTGTCGTCATAGACGAAACCGAACTGCGCCTTGTGGGCGATTTCAAAATCGCGCCTGGCCTGGAAAATCGAATCCGCCTCGAAATTCACCGGCAGTGTCGTGTCGGTGCCGTCGTAGCGAATGTGCAGCACCGACTTCGTGGCGACCGTATCCTCGCCGATGCCTTGCGCCGCGAGTTCTGCGACAACGGCTTTCCTCAAGGTGGCAATGAGGTTGCCGATCTCCGTTCTGGACTCTTCGGCAAGCGGTTTCAGCAGCGCCTGCTGGCGCGAGGCAAAGACCGAGGACAGGCCGATGCCATAGGCCGACAGAAGACCTGAGAAGGGATGGATCAGCACCGCTTCCATGCCGAGCGCATCGGCGACCAGGCAAGCGTGCTGGCCGCCGGCGCCGCCAAAACAGTTCAAGAGATATTCGGTGACGTCGTAGCCGCGCTGCACGGAGATCTTCTTGATGGCATTGGCCATGTTTTCGACGGCGATAGTGACGAAGCCCTCGGCGACAGTCTCGGGCGACCGGCCATCGCCGATTTCGGCGGCGAGTGCGGCGAATTTTGCCCGTACCGTCTCGACGTCGAGCGGCTCGTCCTGGCCGGGTCCGAAAATGGCCGGGAAGAAATCGGGCTGCAGCTTGCCCAGCATCACATTGGCGTCGGTGACGGCGAGCGGGCCGCCGCGCCGGTAGGCTGCCGGGCCGGGATTGGCGCCAGCCGAATCCGGCCCGGCCCGGAAGCGGCCGGCCTCGTAGTGCAGGATCGAGCCGCCGCCGGCGGCGACGGTATGGATGCGCATCATCGGCGCGCGGATGCGCACGCCGGCGACCTCGGTGTCGAAGGCGCGCTCATATTCGCCGTCATAGTGAGCGACGTCGGTCGAGGTGCCGCCCATGTCGAAACCGATGACCTTGTCGAAGCCGGCGAGCCTGGCCGTCTCGACCATGCCGACGACACCGCCGGCTGGTCCTGACAGCAGTGCGTCCTTGCCCTGGAACATGTCGGCGGCGGTGAGACCGCCCGACGACATCATGAACATCAGGCGGGGGGATTGATCGCTCTCCCCCACAAGGGGGGAGCTTGGCGCCGCACCCAACTCTCCCGCCACCCTTTGCACATAGCGCGACAGGATCGGCGACAAATAGGCGTCGACCACCGCGGTGTCGCCGCGGCCGACCAGCTTGATCAGCGGCGAGACCTCATGGCTGACCGAGACCTGGCTGAAACCGAGTTTGCGGCAGACTTTCGCCACGGCCTTCTCGTGGTCGGGGTATTTCCAGGCGTGCATGAAGACGATGGCGACCGCATCGATGCCATCGGCCCTGGCCTGTTCGATCGCCGGCCGGCAGGCGGCGATATCGAGCAATTGTTCGACGCAGCCATCGGCGCGCACACGCTCGTTGATTTCGATGACGCGCTCGTAGAGTTGTTCGGGAAGGATGATCTCCTTGGCGAAGATGTCCGGGCGTGCCTGGTAGGCGATCTTCAGCGCATCGCGGAAGCCCTTGGTGATGAGCAAAAGCACGCGGTCGCCCTTGCGCTCCAGCAGCGCATTTGTGGCGACCGTGGTGCCCATCTTGATGTCGCCGATCAGGCCGCTCGGGATCGTGTCGCCGGCCGACAAGCCAAGAAGGTCGCGAATGCCCTGGATGGCGGCATCGTTATAGGCTTCGGGATTTTCGGAGAGAAGCTTGCGCGGGTGCAGCCCGCCTTCCGGATCTCGGCCGATGATATCGGTGAATGTGCCGCCGCGGTCGATCCAGAAATCCCATTTTTCGGTCATGACAGCCCCTGGCGCTCTTCTGTTCGATCGGTGTTTCGGCACATGCTGTTAGTTCGCTACGGCCTGGGCGGCAATCGCAAATGAACCAGACGATGTTACATGCGGAAACGCAACGTTACGAAACTCATGGCCGGCTGACGCATTTGTCCTTCGACCGCTCACGGCAACGTGAGCGTGTGTTGAAGGAGAGACAAATGAAAAAGCTCATTCTCGCGTCCGTTTCCGGTTTGGCTTTGCTTGGCGTCGCCGCCTGCAGTGACAGCGGTACGGACAACACCACCACCCAGAGCACCAACCCGCCGGCCGCCGAGGAACCGATGAAGCCGGCCACCCCGGAAGCCACGCCGCCGGCCGCGACGCCTCCGGCAACGGATAATTCGACCACGAAGAGCATCACACCCGAGAAGCCCGCCGAGCCGGCTCCGGCAACACCAGCTCCTGCGCCCGCGCAGTAGTGAGCAAGCAGTACTTCTTGTGATGAATGAGGAAGGCCGGCTCGCGCCGGCCTTTCTCATGTCGTCCGGGCGCCGTGGGCCAATCCCTCTCGCGCGCCGGATCGATTTGTCGCGCAAAGCCTGCGGCACTGTCCCGGCTTGATAGGAGGGAGCGGTGGCTCTAAGAAGCAGGCCATGTCGATTTGGGATCGCCTCGGCGAGTTCATCACCCGCGTTTCATCCTCAACCTCGTCGGGTGTCGCCGACGTTGTCGAGGCTGTGCGCACGGTTTTCTCCGGCGATGCGGATTTGCGCCGGCGTGTCGCCTTTTCGGTGGCGATGATCGCGCTGTCGGCCAAGATGGCCAAGGCCGATGGCATCGTCACCCAGGACGAGGTGCGCGCCTTCCAGGAGATATTCGAAGTGCCGCCGAAGGAGACGCGCAATGTGGCGCGGCTGTTCGATCTCGCCCAGCGCGACGTGGCCGGTTTCGAAACCTATGCCGAGCGGATGGCGCAGATGTGCGGTTCGGGGCATTCCAACTGCGTGATGCTTGAAGACATACTCGACGGTCTGTTCCATATCGCCAAGGCCGACGGGCTGGTGCACGAGCGCGAAGGCCATTTCCTGCACCGCATCGCCGAGATTTTCCGCATCGACGAAGTGCATTACGAAGCCATCATGGCCCGGCACGTCAATCTCGGCGCCGGGGATCCCTATGTCGTGCTGGGCATCGAGCGCGGCAAGCCGTTCGAAGAGGTCAGGAAACGCTATCGCAAGCTGGTTTCCGACAATCATCCGGATCGGCTGATTGCGCGCGGCCTGCCTCAGGAATTCATCAAGATCGCGACCACCAGGGTGGCGGCGATCAATGCCGCCTACGAGATGATCGAGCGGGGCCTGCGCCACGCATGAGCGGCTTTCTGCCCGACGAGCCACGTGCCGAAGTCAGGGTATCGCCGAATTTCGGCCCGCGGCGCGAGACACCCAGGCCCGACATGATCGTGCTGCACTACACCGGCATGGCGACCGGCGCCGGGGCCGAGGCCTGGCTTTGCGATCCGGCCAGCGAGGTCTCGTCGCATTATCTGGTCCACGAGAATGGCCATATCGTGCAGATGGTCAGGGAAAGCGACCGCGCCTGGCATGCCGGCAAGAGTTCGTGGTTCGGATGCGCCGACATCAATTCCTGTTCCGTCGGCATCGAGATCGTCAATCCGGGGCATTCGCTGGGCTATCCCGGTTTTCCCCGGCGGCAGATCGATGCCGTGATCGGGCTGTGCCGGGGGATCGCCGGTCGGCATTCGATCGCCGCCGAGCGGGTACTCGCGCATTCCGATGTTGCGCCGGGGCGCAAAATCGATCCCGGCGAGAAGTTTCCGTGGCGGACGCTATTCGAGGCCGGTGTCGGCCATCTCGTTACGGCCGCGCCCGTCAGGCGAGGCGCCACTCTGACAACCGGCGACACCGGCGGCGATGTCGAAGCGTTGCAGTCGATGCTGGCGCTCTACGGCTATGGCGTTGAAATATCCGGCGTTTTGGACCGGCAGACGGAGGCGGTGGTCGAAGCCTTCCAACGGCATTTCCGGCCGCGCAAGGTGGACGGCGTTGCCGACGGCTCGACGCTGCGGACGCTGCAAAGGCTGCTTGCTTCCGTGAAGCGCTAATCCCCGGGAGACCTCTCCCAAGCAATTCTTTCCAATCCTTAAGTTACAGGCTGTCACTCAAAGTGACTTGCCTGGCCTTGTTTGACACCAATTCGGGCGTCAAACGGCTGACGTGTAGATGTCGGACCCCAAGCCCCCCGGGTTGTTCCGACGTTGGTTAGGCGTTGCTGCGTGAACATCTTCGCGCGGTTCAGACAGAACAGGATCACATGCAGAAATTTACCGTTTTAACGGCAGCTCTTGCTGCCGGCGTAATGACTTTTGCCTTCAGTGCGGCGCATGCAGCGTCATTCAGCCCGCGGGCCGATCAAGGGTTTCCCGTGGTATCCGCAAAAAGCGGCAAGGCAGGCCACGACGCCAAGGCGACAAAGCAGGCATCCGCCAAAGCGGAGACGAAGCGGGCTTCCGCCAAAGCGGAAAAGGCAAGCTGGTCCAAAGCGAAGAAGTCCATCGCCAAAAGGCAGACGAAGCGCGGCCGCAAGACCGTCGACATGACGAGAACGGCATCGATCGGCCTCAGGAACGCGGCGGAGTCGACGGCCGCGGTGGCGAGCAGCGGCCAGTATTCCGCAATCGTTGCCCGCTATGCGGCGATCGAAGGCGTGCCGGTGTCGCTCGCCTCGGCGGTCATCAAGATCGAGAGCAACTACCGGCCCAACATCGTCGGCAGCGCCGGCGAGATCGGCCTGATGCAGATCAAGCCGGCCACGGCTCGGATGATGGGCTATAGCGGCTCCGCCAAGGGCCTGTTCGATCCCGACACCAACATCAAATACGGCATGAAATACCTTGCCATGGCACGGAGCCTCGGTGGCGGCACGACCTGCGGCACCATTCTGAAATACAATGCCGGACACGCCGCAACGCGGATGAACCCCGTGTCGGCAGCCTATTGCGGCAAGGTCAAGGTGCAGATGGCTGCGCTTGGATCGCCCGCATAAGTCAGCTTTTTCGTTTGCGTTTTCGGGCGTGAACCCCTTTATACGCTCTGCCAGCTGGCTGGGCGGCCGCACCCGCAAACGCCGAAAGGTCGTGGGTGAGGAAAGTCCGGGCTCCATGGAAACACGGTGCCGGTTAATGGCCGGCGGGGGCGACCCCAGGGAAAGTGCCACAGAAAGCAAACCGCCACGATCCGGCTTGCCGGATTCGGGGCAAGGGTGAAAGGGTGGGGTAAGAGCCCACCGCGCGACTGGCAACAGGAGCGGCACGGTAAACCCCACCGGGAGCAAGACCGAATAGGGACGGTGCGAGGGGAAACCCTCGAGGGCTGTTTCCGGCTCACCGTCCGGGTAGGTTGCGTGAGGCGCATGGCAACATGCGCCCAAGATGAATGGCCGCCACGTTCTCGCCTCGCAAGGGACGAGGGCCATACAGAACCCGGCTTACAGGCCAGCTGGCAATTTCTCTCCCCCGATATCAAGAGAAATCTCTTGAAATCAGCAGGTTGCGCCCCTGGGGCGCGCCTGTTGATTCAAGCCTGTCCGGCCGTTCATCCGAGCCGGGAGCCGCTGATCCCGTCCAGCGACGTCTCGATCGCTTTCCAGAGCTCTTCCACCGGCTCGCAGCCGACCGACAGGCGGACGAAACCGGCGGAGACCGCATCGCCTCGCTTCAGGCGCCGCTCGGCGGAGGTGTGGACGCCGCCGAAGGATGTCGCGGCCTGCATCAGGGCACAATTGTTGATGAAGTCCTCGGCTTTGTCTTCCGAGGCGAGTTCGAACGAGATGAGAAAGCCGAAGCGCTCCATCTGGGCGCGGGCTAGGTTGTGCGAAGGGTCGCCTTCCAGCCCGGGATAACGCAGGCCACTGATTGCCTTGTGGCCCTGCAGCCGCCGCGCGATGACTTCCGCCGAGGAACACATGCGATCGAAGCGCACATCCAGTGTCTCCAGGCCGCGGTGCACCAGCCAGGCTTCGAACGGACCGGGAATGCTGCCGGAAACTTCGCGCCAGCCGGTCACGGCGGCGATGATATCGGCATTGCGACTGGCGACATGGCCGAACAGCACGTCGGCATGGCCATTGGGTGCCTTGGTGTCGGCGGCAACGACGATATCGGCGCCGTGGTCGAGCGGTCGTTGGCCGAAAGGGGTCATGGTCGTGTTGTCGACCACAAGGATCGCGCCGGCTTTGTGGACAGCATCGGCAACGGCGGCGATATCGCAGATATCCAGCCCCGGATTGGCAGGGGTTTCGACAAATGCCAGCCGATAGCCATCGAAGCCGCCATCGAGGAAGGTCGAAGTCGGCCTGACATCATAGGTGATGCCGAGCGGCTTGAGGAAGCGCTCGGCCAGCGCTCGTGTCGTGTGATAGCCGTCCGATGGCAGCAGGATACGGTCGCCGGCCTTGAGCACGGCAAAAAACGCCGCCGAGATTGCCGCCATTCCGGAAGGGAACGCGACGCAGGGCGCGTCCTCCAGATGGGCCAGCATATGCTCGACCGCGTCCCAGGTCGGGTTGCTGAATCGCCCGTACTGGTTGAAGCCGGTGGCGTCGCCGGGCGCATGAAAGATGGCGGCCATGGTCAGCGGCAGGGGAATGGAATCGCCCATGGCAAGCGCGCTGCGTCGCAGGTGAGGAAGCGCTGCAGCGCGTGACTTTGCTGTTTCAGACATCAAATTTCAGACCCTGTTGGTGACCGGCTGGATGTGGCGAGACGCTATGCCCGGCAGCGGCTCGCGGCAAGGCGCGTCCAGTTGGGCCAGGCGGCTCTAAACGCTTCGTTAGGCTTAATAGACCATAAAGACGAGACGTGTCGTCACGGCTGCTCTCATTGGTCGCGGCGCGCGCGTTTGTGAAGCCTATTCCCGTTGACGCCCATAGTGCCCCATGATATCCCATCCAGACATCAAAGCCTTCGTTCCGTGTCAGGGTAAAGCGTACGCCAATCGGGCAGCCGCGACGGCTGCGCGTTTGCCGGTTTTTGCCTGTGCGGACGAGGCTGATACGGGGCAGGGAACGCGCTGCGGCGGCGCGTGCGACAAGATGCAGAGGGGTGCGGCGGCGCAAGCGGCTGTAGCGTTTAATGGACCGGTTTCTGTCAAACACGGTGAGCAGGATCGATGCGAAGGGGCGGGTGTCCGTTCCCGCGCATTTCCGTGCCGTCGTGCAGAAGCGCGGCTATTCGGAACTCTATGCGCTGCGCTGCCTGGACCTGCCGGCGATGGATGTCGGCGGGCTCGACCTGCTCGACCGCTACGAGCAGCGCATAGCGCTCGAGGATCCCTTCCTGCAGACGGCGGACGATATGTCGTTCTTCTGCCATGGCGACGGAACCTTCTTGAAACTCGACCAGGATGGCCGCATCACGATGAGCGATTTCCTTCGCGAACACACCGGCATCTCGGCGGAAGTGGCCTTTGTCGGGCGCGGCAATTTCTTTCAGATCTGGGAGCCGGGACGGCTTGCCGCCTATGGGGCGCAGGCGCGGGCACGGCTTTTGCAGCTTCGGCAGGGGACGAAGCCTGGGGAGCGACCGGAATGACGGCAGGCCACGGCGATGACCTTCCTCGCGCCGTAGATGGGCACGCCGTTGGCGGATCGGCCCGCCACATTCCGGTCCTCCTTGCCGAAGTGCTCGAAGCACTGGCGCCGGCGCAGGGCGACCTCATCATCGACGGCACGTTTGGCGCCGGCGGCTACACCAGGGCCATTCTGGCGACAGGCGCCTCCGTGGTGGCGATCGACCGCGATCCGGATGCCATTGCGGCCGGGCGCGATCTTGAAGTGCAGTCGGGTGGTCGGCTGCGGCTGGTGCAGGCGCCGTTCTCGACGCTGGACGAACATGTCGAGAGCGCCGACGGGATCGTGCTCGACATCGGCGTGTCCTCGATGCAGCTCGACCAGGCGGAGCGCGGGTTTTCGTTCCGCGCCGACGGGCCGCTCGACATGCGCATGGCGCAATCGGGCCTCAGCGCCGCCGACGTCGTCAATTCCTTCAAGCCGGGCGATCTTGCCCGCATCTTCGGCTTCCTCGGCGAGGAGCGCCATGCCGGACGCATTGCCCGCATGATCGAGGCGCGCCGCGAAAAGCGCCCGTTCGAGCGCACGTTGGAACTCGCCGACGCCATCGAGACGCATATCGGCCGGGCGCCGAAGGACAAGAT
>NZ_RZQE01000243.1:0-8651 GCF_004022955.1 Mesorhizobium sp. M7A.F.Ca.US.002.01.1.1
TTCCCGACTATTCGAAATACGTATCGTCGAAATACGTCACCGAGGCGCTCGCCTCGAACTAGTACTCGCTTAACGCAATTCCGGACGGAAAACCGCTTCACACTTTTCCTGGAATTGCTCTGAACGCGCGCGGATCTTTTTCCCTAACGCCGCGTGCTGACTGCCCCGGAACCGCTGACGAGGGCCGGGGCAGTCGGATTTCAACGAACCGCGAGGCATCCATGCCGCATCTCGTGCTCGACCCCCATCTCGTACTGGACAAGGTCTCGATCCACTATGACGGCCAGGCAGCGCCTGCCGTCGAGCGGGTGTCGATCGATGTCGCCAAGGGCGATTTCGTCGTGCTGGTCGGCCGTTCCGGCTGCGGCAAGACCTCGCTGCTCAACGTCGCCGCCGGCCTTATCGCGCCGGCGCGCGGTACGGCTTCAATCAACGGCAAGCCGATCACAGCACCTGGCTCGGACCGGGCGGTGGTGTTCCAGAACGATGCTTTGTTCCCATGGCTGACGGCGCGCGAAAACGTTGCCTTCGCGCTCAGGCTGCGCGGTGTCGCTCCGGCCGAGCGGGCGCGGCGCGCCGATGAGCTGCTGGCGCTGGTGAAGCTCGCCGACGCCGGCGACAAGTGCATCTGGGAGCTTTCCGGCGGTATGCGCCAGCGTGTCGGCCTGGCTCGGGCGCTCGCCGCCGAACCCGAATTCCTGCTGCTCGACGAACCGCTCGGCGCGCTCGATGCGCTGACGCGCGAGCGCATGCAGACGACGCTGCTCGATCTGTGGACGGCAAGCGATGTCGGCGTGCTGATGGTGACGCATGGCATCGAGGAGGCGCTGGTGCTGGCCACCCGCATCGTCGTGCTGGCGCCTGGCCCGGGCCGCGTGGTGCAAACTTTCGAACCCGGCTTCTCCAGGCGCTACGCATCGGGCGAGGCCGTCCGCACCATCAAGGCCGACCCGGCCTTCGCCGCGGCGCGCGGCGAACTAACCGACGCGATCTTCGAAGGAGAGGCGGCATGACCGTTACCTCCTACACCGAGCGGCCGGGACACAAGGTCGACGAGGCCGACGGCCTGTCGGTGCCGTGGTCGCGGTCCAGCCCGAAACGCAAAGGCGTTTCCGCGCGCGCGGTCAGCGTGATGACCATCCTGGTGGTGCTGGCGCTGTGGGCGCTGTCGGCCCGCCTGCAACTGGTGTCGCCAGTGTTCCTGCCCTCGCCGGTTGCGGTGTGGAACAAGTTCATCACCGTCGCCCGCGACGGCTTCGTCGATGCGACGCTGCTGCAGCATGCGATCGCCAGCCTGGGCCGGGTTTTCGCCGCGCTGGTCGCCGCCATCCTCGTCGGCGTGCCGGTTGGGCTCGCCATCGGCATCAGCACGATCGGGCGCGGCATCTTCGATCCGCTGCTTGAGTTCCTGCGGCCGATCCCGCCGCTCGCCTACCTGCCGCTGGTCGTCATCTGGTTCGGCATCGGCGAACCGTCGAAGATCCTGGTGATCACTATTTCCATGCTGGCGCCGGTGGCATTGTCGACCGCGTCCGGCGTTCGCGGCGTTTCGCAGGAACGCATCAATGCGGCGCGCTCACTGGGTGCTACTCAGCGCCAAGTGGTCCGCCATGTCATCCTGCCGAGCGCACTGCCGGCGATCCTGACCGGCCTGCGCATCGCGCTCGGCGCCGGCTGGTCGACGCTGGTCGCCGCCGAACTGGTGGCGGCGACGCGCGGGCTTGGTTTCATGATCCAGTCGGCCGCCCAGTTCCTCGTCACCGACGTGGTGGTGATGGGCATATTGGTGATCGCGGCCATTGCCTTCGTGCTGGAATTCACCCTCCGCAGGATCGAGCGCGTGCTCGTCCCGTGGGCGGGACGCGAATGATTGGGAACCAGAAGAGCAGGAGAGAATGCCGATGACCCATTCCACCGCCGTGCTGTTCGCCCAAGCCGGCAATTGGCTTCTCGCCTGGACCAGGGAAAGCCAGCCGCTTGAACAGCAACCGAAATCGCCAACGCCGGTCCGCTGGGACGCCGAGCGCGACCGCCTGCCGCCACGCGACGAGAGTTTTTACTGGGCCTGGCAGTACTGGTCGCAGTGAGGGGATTGGCGATTGGCACTAGCCCCCGCGTCTTCGTCATCCTAGGGCGGAGCAAGGAGCGAAGCGACGCAGCGCAGACCCCAGGATGGCGAATTCCAGGTAGCCAAAGAAGATAATTCCCATTCTCCCCTCTAACTCGCAAAATCATTCCTCTACTAAATTTATAGAATTACCTAGCCTCATCCATCTTCCAACCGGCGAGGCCATTTCCGGCGCCGATCCGCAGCGAAGGAGAGGGATCAATGTTCAATCTAACGAGACGTGTTTTCGGCATCGGCCTGCTGGCGGCGACGGTTGCCGTGTCGTCCGGCGCCACGGCGCAGGAGCTGAAGCAGTTCAGCATCGGCTATCAGAAGACCGGCCTGCCGGTGATCGCCAGGCAGCAGCAGGTGATCGAGAAGGCACTTGAAGACAAGGGCGTGACGGTCAAGTGGGTCGAGTTCACCGCCGGTCCGCCGCTGGTCGAGGCGCTCAATGTCGGCGCCATCGATGTCGGCTGGACCGGCGACGCGCCGCCGATCTTCGGCCAGTCGGCCGGTGCCAACATCGTCTATGCCGCAGCGCTGCCGTCGAATGGCGAGGGCGAGGCGATCTTCGTCAAGCCGGCGTCGCCGATCCAGTCGGTCGCCGATCTCAAGGGCAAGCGCGTCGGTGTCGGCAAGGGCACCAGCGCGCACAATCTGCTCGTCGCCGCGCTGGAGAAGGCCGGCATCCCGTTCGACCAGATCACGCCGGTCTATCTCAGCCCGGCGGATGCGGCCGCAGCCTTTGCCAGCGACCAGATCGATGCCTGGACCGTCTGGGATCCGTTCTTCGCCATCGCCGAAACCCGCTACCAGCCGCGTGTGCTGGCCCGCTCCAGCGAGGTGCTGAAGGTCAACACCTATTTCCTCGCCAACAAGGACTTCGCCAAGGCGCATCCCGAAACCGTCACCACAACGATATCAGCCTTGGGCGAGGCGGCGAAATGGGCCGACCAGAACCGCGACAAGGTGGCCGCGGCGCTGCATGAGGTGACCGGCGTGCCGCTCGACGCGCAGATCATCGCCGCCAACCGCACCAAATTCGGCGTCTTCCCGATCACCGACGAGATCATCGCCGGCCAGCAGGCGACCGCAGACCGCTTCTTCAAGCTCGGGCTGATCCCGAACGCGGTCCGCATCTCCGACGCGGTGTGGACGGCACCCGGCAACTGACTTGTCCCCTGACGGCGCCGGGTGAGAACGCCCGGCGCCATTTGCGTTCGCACCCATATCTCCAGGAGATCCGCCCGTGACTGTGCCAGACATGACCGCGCCTGCCAGCACCGCACCGCTCGATTTCTTCTGGTTCATCCCGACGCATGGCGACGGCTCCTATCTCGGTTCCGAGGAGCAGCAGCGGCCGCCCGAATTCGGCTACTTCAAGGAGATCGCGCAGGCGGTCGACCGGCTCGGCTTTCCCGGCGTGCTGTTGCCGACCGGCCAGAATTGCGAGGATTCCTGGATCACCGCGACGGGCCTCGCGACACTCACCGAAAAACTGAAGTTCCTGGTCGCGCTGCGGCCGGGCGTGACGCTGCCGACTTTCGCCGCACGCCAGACCGCCGCCCTCGATCGCTTGAGCAATGGCCGCCTGCTGCTCAATGTCGTGGTCGGCGGCAACCCGACCGAGCTCGCCGGCGACGGCGTCTTCCTGCCGCATGACGAGCGCTATGCCCAGGCGCATGAATTCCTGACCATCTGGCGCGGCCTGGTGTCCGGCGAGCGGGTCAATTTCAACGGCAAATATTACCGCGTCGAAAATGGCCGCCTCGACCTTCTGCCGCACCAGGAACGGCCGCCGCTCTATTTCGGCGGATCGTCGGATGCGGGCCAGGACCTCGCCGCAGACCTCGTCGACATGTATCTGACCTGGGGCGAACCGCCGGCGCAGGTGGCCGAGAAGCTGGCCGCGGCGCGCGCAAAGGCGGCGCGGCGCGGCAGAAAACTGCGCTTCGGCATCCGGCTGCATTTTATCGTGCGCGAGACCGAGGACGAAGCCTGGCGCGCCGCCGACCGGCTGATCAGCCATGTCACCGACGCCCAGATCGAAAACGCGCAGGCGCGCTTCCTCAACCAGATGGATTCGGTCGGCCAGCGCCGCATGGCGGAGCTGCATGGCGGCCGCCGTGACAGGCTGCTCGTGTCGCCCAATCTGTGGGCCGGCGTCGGGCTGGTGCGCGGCGGCGCCGGCACGGCGCTGGTCGGCACGCCGGAACAGATCGCCGGGCGCATCCGCGAATACCAGGCGATCGGCATCGATACCATCATCGGCTCGGGCTATCCGCATCTCGAGGAGGCCTACCGCGTCGCCGAGCTTCTGTTTCCGAAACTCGGGCTCGGCACCAGGCGGCAGCGGGCGCATGAGAACATCGCCAACGAATTCTCGGTCGGCTTCCATGGCGCCAACCGCCTGCAGGCTTCGTCATGAGCTTTTCCACGCGCCTGCATAGCAACGCCACCGGCTGGCTGCTGCCGGCGCTGATCATTGCCGGCTGGGAGATTGCCAGCCGCGCCGGCGTCATGCCGGCCAACGTGCTGCCGGCGCCCAGCGCGGTCGCCGAGGCCTTCTGGCGGCTGACGCTGTCGGGCGAACTGATCCGCAACATCGGCGTCTCGACCGCGCGCGCCCTTGCCGGCTTTGCCGTCGGCGGTTCGATCGGTTTTGCGCTCGGCCTTGCCAACGGGCTATCGACGCTCAGCCGCGGCCTGACCGACACGACGCTGCAGATGATCCGCAACATTCCGCATCTGGCGCTGATCCCGCTGGTCATCCTGTGGTTCGGCATCGACGAGGAAGCCAAGCTGTTCCTGGTGGCGCTCGGCGTGTTCTTTCCGATCTACGTCAACACGCTGCTCGGCATCCAGAGCGTCGACCCACAGCTGGTCGAGATGGGCCGCGTCTACGGCATGGACCGTCGCACGCTATTCTCCCGCGTCATCCTGCCCGGCGCGCTGCCGTCGATCTTCGTCGGCCTGCGCTATGCCCTGGGCATCATGTGGCTGACGCTGATCGTCGCCGAAACCATCTCGGCCAGTTCGGGCCTCGGCTACATGGCCATGCAGGCGCGCGAATTCCTGCTGATCGATGTCGTCGTGCTGTCGATCCTGATCTACGCGCTGCTCGGCAAGCTCGCCGACAGCCTCGCCCGCCTGCTTGAGCGGCTGTCGCTTGGCTGGCATCCGGCCTTCCAGAACGGATGAGAGATTGCCCATGACCGCCGCCAGCCTGACCGCAGCCCGTTCCTTCGTCGCCACGCCGGTGCGGCCGATCGGCTCCGTCGAAGGACAGCGGGCCTTTGCCTTCAGGCATGCCGGCAAGCGCTTCGGCGACAAGACCGTGCTCGACGGCATCGACCTGGACGTGCCGGCCGGGCAGTTCCTTGCCGTCATCGGCAAGAGCGGCTGCGGCAAGAGCACGCTGTTGCGGCTTCTGGCCGGGCTCGACCGGCCGACATCGGGATCGCTGTCCTTCGGCGTCGAAGAGGAAGGACACAGCCGCACGCGCTTCATGTTCCAGGAGCCACGGCTCCTGCCCTGGGCCAGCGTGGTGAAAAACGTCGAGGTCGGGCTGACCGGCATCGCCACCGATAGCGAAGCGAGGCACCGCGCGCTCGACATCCTCGGCGAGGTCGGGCTTGCCGACCGGGCCGACGAATGGCCTTCGGTGCTGTCCGGAGGTCAGAAGCAGCGCGTGGCGCTGGCCCGCGCGCTGGTCGGCCACCCGCAGATCCTGGCTCTCGACGAGCCGCTCGGCGCACTCGACGCCCTGACCCGCATCGAGATGCAGCAGCTTCTGGAACGCATCTGGATCGCGCAGAAGTTCACGGCCGTGCTGGTCACGCATGATGTCGCCGAAGCGGTCGCGCTCGCCGACCGGGTCGTGGTGATCAGTGAAGGCCGGGTCGCGCTCGATCTGGATGTGCCCGTGGAACGGCCGCGCCGGCGCGGTTCGGTGGAGCTGGCCCGGCTGGAGGGCAAGATTCTGGATCGGCTGTTCGGGTAGGGCTGTCGGGGGCAGGGCCCTGGAGGACCGCCTTCCCCCACTCCGTCGCTGCTTCGCAGCGCCACCTCTCCCCCTCCGGAGGGAGAGGAAGGGAGCCAACCTTGCGTAAGCTCGCACCCTTCCTCTACCCCGTCGATCGGGGGAGAGGTGGCCCGAAGGGCCGGAGTGGGGGTCGACCTTTCATCAAGCTCACCCGCTTGACCGGTTCGCCCACACCAACCCGATCAGCCCGACCAGCATGGTGACGACGCCGATATAGAGCCATTGCGACTGGCCGGTCATGAAGCTGCCGCCGACAACGCCGATGCCTTGCAGCGACCACAGCGCGCCGACGGCAAGCACAATCAACGCCAGCAGATTTTTGGTCAGCCTCATTGCCGGATCTCCCTTTTGAAGTCGATTGGTTACAGCATCGGGACCGCGATAAAAGAGCCAAAGGAAGTGGCCCGGCCGCGCCGAGCTCTACTTGGATATTAATGTTCGATCTTGTCAAACGGATGCCCGATAGCAACACAAAGATCATCGTTGATTGATCATCGCGTGCCGGAAAATCCCTGACAGACTGTTACCCAGCGACTCCAAACGTGTGCCATTGCCACGGAACCGCCAGATCACTGCCGCATTTCCCGCCTTATTTGGCACCTAACGGCTGGGGTCTGTCAAAAACGGAGCCATCCCCCAAATATGAAGAACCCAAAACAGACCGCGATTGTCGCGGTAACGATCGCTGCTGGCCTGATGGTCGGCGCTTCTTCGGCGACCGCCGCCGCCCAGTGCGGCCGCGCCTCGTGGTACGCGCTGCACTCCAGAACCGCCTCGGGCGAGCGCATGAACCCGTCGGCGATGACCGCCGCGCATCGCACCTTGCCTTTCGGCACCAAGCTCAGGGTGACCAACAAGAACAACGGCCGCAGCGTCGTCGTGCGCATCAACGATCGCGGTCCGTTCATCAAGGGACGCGTGCTCGACCTGTCGAAGGGCGCGGCCGGCCAGCTCGGCTTCATCGGCTCCGGCCACACTTCCGTGTGCATGGCGCGCGTCTAGAGCTTCCTGTGTCCGGCAAGGGCCGGACACACTACCTACACATTTCGCAGCCGCACACTGAGCCGGCTGGCGCCGTTCGGCCCCGATTTCCATGGCCTTGAACCAAAGAAGCATTGGTCACGCAGCGTGACGTATTGCATCGCAGCAATTAGTTGTTAACTTCCCCGCGAGACATTTAGGCTCGGCGCTGCTCGTCGTCCCTTCGGTCGCAGGCAGCAGCGGGGTTTCTCGATGTTCTACCAGCTCTATGAGATGAACCACGCCGCCCTGCAGCCGGCGCGCCTCTATGCCGACGCGGTGCGGATGTTCTACTCCAATCCGCTCAATCCGTTTTCCCACACGCAATGGGGCCGTTCGATCGCGGCGACGGCCGAACTGTTCGAGCGCACCACGCGCCGCTACGGCAAGCCGGCCTTCGGCCTGAGCAAGACCGTGGTCGACTGGAAGAGCGTCGAGGTCGCCGAGAAGACCGTCTGGTCGAAGCCGTTCTGCAATCTCGTGCGCTTCGAGCGCGCTGTCCCCGCCGGGCGCAAGCCCGATCCGAAGCTTCTGATCGTGGCGCCGATGTCTGGCCATTATGCGACGCTGCTGCGCGGCACGGTGGAAGCGATGCTGCCCTATGCCGACGTGCACATCACCGACTGGGTCGATGCCCGCATGGTGCCGCTTGCCGACGGCCAATTCGATCTCGACGACTACATCGACTATGTCATCGACATGCTGCACACGCTGGGGCCGGACACGCATGTGATGGCGGTGTGCCAGCCTTCCGTGCCGGTGCTGGCCGCCGTGGCGCTGATGGAATCCAAGGGCGACCCGTTCGTGCCCTCGACGATGACCTTGATGGGCGGGCCTATCGACACGCGCAGCAACCCGACCGCGGTCAATCTGCTGGCGCAGGAAAAGGGCATCGACTGGTTCCGCGACAATGTCGTGATGCATGCGCCGTGGCCGGTGCCAGGCTTCGGCCGCGAGGTCTATCCAGGCTTCCTGCAGCTGTCCGGCTTCATGAGCATGAACCTCGATCGCCATATCATCGCCCACAAGGACTTCTTCATGCATCTGGTGAAGCATGATGGCGACAATGCCGAGAAGCACCGCGATTTCTACGACGAGTATCTGGCGGTCATGGACCTGACGGCTGAATTCTACCTGCAGACCGTCGACACCGTCTTCGTGCGGCAGGCCTTGCCAAAGGGCGAGATGACGCATCGCGGCACCAGGATCGATCCATCGGCGATCCGTAACGTCGCGCTGTTCACGGTCGAAGGCGAGAACGACGACATATCAGGCCTTGGCCAGACCAAGGCGGCGCATGATCTTTGCCCCAATATCCCGGCTGAGCGGCACGCCCATTACATGCAGCCGGCGGTCGGCCATTACGGCGTGTTCAACGGTTCGCGCTTCCGCTCCGAAATCGTGCCGCGCATCGTCGACTTCATCACCAGCTACGGCCGCCAGGAGCGTGTCGCGGCGAAGCCGAAGCTGGTCCGC
>NZ_RZQE01000244.1:0-8608 GCF_004022955.1 Mesorhizobium sp. M7A.F.Ca.US.002.01.1.1
GCGGAGCGGCGGGGTCAACCTCAACACCGCCTCCAATTCGGGCGTGTTCTACGACCGCGAGATGATCGCCTACGCAACTTCCAAACATGCGGTGGTGGCGATGACACGGCAGATGTCGCTCGACTATGCCCGTCACAATGTCCGCATCAACGCGCTCTGTCCGGGCTGGGTCGACACGCCGTTCAACGAACCGTTCATCGCCCAGATGGGCGGACGCGGGGCGATCGAAACCTATGTCCGCACCAAGATCCCGATGGGCCGCTGGGCCAGCGCCGATGAGATCGCCGAAGCGATCCTGTTCCTTGTCTCCGACCGTTCATCCTTCATGACCGGCCAGGCGCTGGTAATCGACGGCGGTGAAAGTATCGGCTGAGCCTTTTGCTTTCGCTATCAACTCCCCTGTTTTCAAAGCTTGTCCGATATACCACGCAAAGACTTTCACCCATGCCGCTGCTTGCCGGCAGGACTATAGTCCTGCCGGCATGGGACTTCAGTGCCATGGCCGTCCAAGAGTGCGAATTTGTGTTTGATATCAGTAGGTTAAGTTTCTGGCCGGGTGCCAGATCGCGTATTGAGACAGCATTTGTCTAAAGTTTACTCTGCACTATTAGGAATTCCTCATAGGACGGTCGCTTAGCGGTCGGGCCAGGGCGACGATTCCCGAGGAGATTACCATGACAAACCGGAAAACTCTGCTGGCGGCGCTTGCCGCATTGGCGCTCCTGGCATCTCCGGCGCTCGCCGGCAATGGGCACGGCGGTGGCAATGCCGGAGGCAACGGGCACGGCAACGGCGGTAGCAATGGCAACGGCGGCAATGGCAAGAGCGGCGCTTCGCACGGCAAGTCGTCGTCGGCCCCCGGCCAGGTGGCCAAAGCGGACGACACCACGGTCGACAAGACCACCAAGGTCTCGTCCGTGCCCAAAGGCAAGAACATCCACGCCAAGCTTGGCCGGGTGAGCTCGCTGAAGCGCAACATCAATGCCTATATGAACTCGAAGAGCAAGAAATTCGCCGCCCTTCAGGCATTCGTGACGCAGTCCGCCAAAGCCAAGGTCGCTCAGGCCGCCGCCGACGCAGCACAGGCTAAGCTGGATGCGCTGACGTCCCTGACACCCGATCAGATTGCCGCGATGTCGCCCGAAGATCAGGCGGCCCTGCCTGGGAAGATAGCTGCTCTGCAGGCCGAGGTCGCTGCCGACAACGCTGCTGCTGCTGCGGCCGCGGTCGGCACCGATGATGCATCGCTCGACGCGGCATTGGCGGATATGGCCAACAAGCCCGTCGACGCTGCGGTCACGTCCTGGGCTCAAGACGTCCTTGCCGGCAAGATCGACCAGACGGCTGCCGCGATGCAGACGGAAACGACGCCGTAACGAACCGCCGCCGAAACGGTAGTGGTCAGTCAAAGGCAATGCCGCCGGGTTTCACTCGGCGGCATTGCCTTTCCCGCTCATGGTCGGGCTGGCTATCCAGGGATAGCCACCGAGCTGGCGTCCAGGGATAGCCAGGCTCGAAACACTCAGACATGCTTGCGGCCGCCGGTCTCGCGAAACCAGCTGTCGGGGTAGGGGTACCACCAGTCCTGGATCGCGGGCTTGTGGTCGATGATCACCATCTTGGAGCGGCGGAAAGCGTCGAGGCCCTGGCGTCCGAGTTCGCGGCCGAGGCCCGAGGCCTTCCAGCCGCCGAACGGCAGGGCGTCATTGTCGATCAGCGGGTTGTTGACCCAGACCATGCCGGCTTCGAGCCGTTCCGCCGCCTCGTGGGCTTCGGCCAGATCCGATGTGAACACCGAAGCGCCGAGCCCGAACGGGCTGTCATTGGCAAGCCGGATCGCCTCGTCGAAATCCCTGACCCGGCAGATGGCGGCGACGGGTCCAAAACACTCTTCGCGCACGATCGCCATATCAGGGGTGACGCCGGTCAGGATGGTCGGTTCGTAGAACCAGCCGGTGTTGTGCGCCGGCGGGATGCGCCCGCCGGTCACCGCCTCGGCGCCATGAGCGATCGCATCGTCGACAAGGCGCATGACTTTGGTCCGCGCGCTTTCGCTGACCAGCGGGCCGATCTCGGTCTTGTCCATGCCGTTGCCGATGCGCAGCGCCCGCGTCCTTTCGGCGAACAGCGCGACGAAGCGGTCATGCACGGAATCGACGACGAAGAAGCGCTCGGCCGAAGTGCAGACCTGGCCGGTGAGGTGGAAGGCGGCGGTGACGCTGCCGGCCGCCGCGATCTCGAGCGGGGCATGCTCGCTGATGATCAGCGGGTCGCTGCCGCCGGCCTCGATGACGCAAGGCTTCATGCGTTCGGCGCAGGCCACCGCCACCGCCTTGCCTGCGGCGACCGAGCCGGTGAAGGCAACGGCATGGGTGCGGTCGGAGGCGATCAGCGCCTGCGCTGTGGCCGCTCCGCCGGGCAGGCAGGAGACCAGCCCCTCTGGCAGCGAGCGGAACACGGTCATGTAGTCCAGCGTCGACAGCGTCGTCGCCTCGGCCGGCTTGATGATGCAGGCATTGCCGGCGGCGAGCGATGCGGCGACCGTCCAGCACATCAGCAGGATCGGGAAATTGTAGGGCATGATGTGTACGGAGACGCCGTAAGGTTCGTAGCGCGCATACTGGAACGAACCGGCCTGCGTCGTGCCGGCGATCTTGCCGGCATCGTCGCGCGCCATCTCGGCATAGTAGCGGAAGATCGGCGCGCAATTGGCGATCTCGCCGATCGCTTCGGGGTAGGGTTTGCCCATCTCGCGCACCATCAGCTCGGCGCAACGCGTGAAGTCCGCCGCCTCGATGGCGTTGGCGACGGCATGCAGATGCTTGGCCCGGCTCTTGGCGTCGAGCTTCTTCCAGGCGGCCTGCGCCTTCGTCGCGGCCGTGAGTGCGGTATCGATCTCGCCGTCTGTCGCAGCAGAGATAGCGCCGACGGTTTCCAGCGTCGCCGGATCGATCACCGGTTTTGCCGCGCCGGCCATCGACCGGTAGTCCGGATTGACGAAGAAGGTTGGCCGGTCAGGAGAGAAATCCATTTTGTCCTTCTCCATTTATGGAGCCTTTTTGAGAATTCGTCCTGCCGAGGCAGATGGCGTGGCTTTCGAGAACCGGAGCGCAGCGGACATTTAGTCCGTGAGCACCGGAAGCGCAGAAAGCCGCGTCAGGTGTCCGGCAGGGCAGAATTATCGAGAAGGTTCAGCGGATCATGTAGACCTTCTTGATAGTCTCATGGACGGTGCAGACGCCCTTCCAGTCCTGCGGGAAGAACGCTGCCGTATCCGGCTCGATCTCGATGACCTCGCCGGATTCATGCACATAGGTGCAGCGCCCTTCGAGGAAATGGCAGAACTCGTCGCGGGTGACATGGCAGTGCCATTTGCCCGGAGTGCAGACCCAAAGCCCGCATTCGGAGCGGCCTTCCGGCCCCTTGTACAGCAGCTTGCCCGAGGTATGGGATTGGCTCTCGATCATGGTCGGGATGACGCCCCAGTCGACGAGGTCGGTAATGGTAAGCGGGGATTTCATGATGGGGGTTGTCATATCGATTCCTTGGAAATGAGTGCTCAGCGGCACATGAAAGCCTTGATCAGCGTTTGCGTGATGATGGAGATGCCGGTCCAGCCGGCGGGGAAGAATACCAGCGTGCCGGCCTCGACCGCGATCTCCTCGCCGTCGTCATGGACATAGCTGCCGCGTCCCGACAGGAAGTGGCAGAATTCGTCGGCGCCAAAGGTGACCTTGCGCGTGCCCGGCGTGCACGCCCACAGGCCGCATTCGCTCGATCCGTCCGGGTTCTGCGCCAGGATCTTGCCCGAAGCGCGCGGCGAACCGGCGAGCGTGTTGCTGCCCGCGCCCCAGTCTTCCAATTCCACGGCCGAAGCCTTCGGCCAGTGCGGTGTCGACATGTCATCAAGCTCCGTGGTCACGCCAGCATGTAGACGTTGCGCATCGTCTCATGCACGGTGCATTCGCCTCTCCAGCCGGCAGGGAACATGACCACGGTGCCGGTGGAGACTTCTATCACCTCACCGACATCCGACCGGTAGGTCGCGCGGCCGGCGACGAAATGGCACAATTCGTCGCGCGGGATACTGAGGCGCCAGCGGCCTGGCGTGCAGACCCAGATGCCGGATTCCGGCTGGTTGTTCGGGCCTTTGTGCACGAGCCTGCCGGTCGAGTGCGATGCTCCTTCCAATGCGTCGGGTTGGGCGCCCCAGTCGACGAGGTCGGTTCGGGTGGAGGCCTGGTGGAGGTGTGGGGCGGAGGAGGTCATGAGCGTGCTCCATCATTTGGGCGCTCAATCCCGCCCCGTTTTCGCTCTACGAGGCCCCCCTCTGTCCTGCCGGACATCTCCCCCTCAAGGGGGGAGATTGGCAACTTTGGCTTCTGTGTCTCTTCTTCAGCGTTGAAAATTGGCGAAAGCCGCCGCGAAATCCAATCTCCCCCCTTGAGGGGGAGATGGCCGGCAGGCCAGAGGGGGGCGCCTGGGCTCCGCATCTCAATCACAGCAGCGTCTCCAGCAACCCGGCCGCTTTCTCCGGCCCATTCTGCGCGTGCATCTGCGCCGATGTCTTCGCCAGCTTGGCTTTCATCACCGGGTCGGTCAGGCAGGTCTCGATCCTGGCAACCAGCTCGGCATCGGTCCAGTCGTAGCGCGGCATGCCGAAGCCGTGGCCGGTTTCCTCGACGCGGGTGGCGTTGTCGTGGCCGTCCCAGACATAGGGCATGATGATGGCCGGTTTGCCGAAATAGAGGCACTCGGTGAACGAGTTGTTGCCGCCATGGTGGATGACGGCATCGACCTGCGGGATCACCGAGGGCTGCGGAAACCAGCTGTCGACAATGACGTTGCCGGGCACGTCCGTGTACTGGTCCTTGTAGCCGCCGACATTGACCAGAGCCCTGTAGCGCGTCTTGCCCAATGTCGCGATGATGCGCTTCAGCAGCTCGACATCGCCGGCGCCGAGGCTGCCGAAGGAGACGTAGAGCAGCGGCCCGTCATTGTTTTTGGCGAAGGTCGGCACCGTGTACGGCTTTTCGTGCCGCACGCAGCCTTCGAGATACTGGAACCTTGCCGGGTCGAGCGGATGGCGGCGCTTGAATTTTGCCGCTTCGGGGTAGAGCAGCAGGTTCAAATAGGGCGAGGCTTCGAAGAACTGGCCGATCGGATAGGGCGCCTCGCCGTTGGCGGTGAGAAAGCCGTTGAAGTCGTCATGGATCGGCTTGATCACCGCATTGAAGTGGTCGCGGTAGCGCTGGTGGCCGGCATGGTCGTTCTCGCCGCAGCCGGAGAGATGGGGCGGGATGTCCTCGTCCTCGATCTCGTTTTCCGAGCAGGAGATGACGCGCACCCACGGCTTGCCGTACTGCTTGATGGCCGGGAACAGGATGACGTTGTCGACGCAGATCACATCCGGCTTGATGGCTGAGAGAACGCGCGGCAGATCTTTCTGCGCCCATTTGGCGCTGTCGACGATCGCCGTCCAGCAATCCTTGACGTAGTTGTCGACCTGGTCGTAGGGCGATTTGCGGAAGTTCGGGATATGGCCGTTGATGAAATCCTCCCAGAATTTCGCCATCTGCTCGGGCGGCATCGGCTCCGACAGGTTCACCGGATGCGCCTCGAAGCCGTAGCCCTTGTAGACATCGACGAAGCCGGGGTCGGACAGGAACACCGCCTTGTGGCCGCGCGCTTCGACTGCCTGGGCGATACCGACGGAATTGAGCGCCGGGCCGTAGGCGGCTTCTGGAAAAAACGCGATCGTCTTCTGCGCCATCAGGCTTCTCCTGTCATTCTGCGAAAATTCTGACATCGGCGGCATCCCAGCCGAGTTCGACCTGGTCGCCCGACGAGACCGGCCGGCGGTCGGCGGCATCTGCGGTGACGCGCACCAGGAACGGCTTTGGCGACAGGGGCGTGCGGACATGCAGCTGCAGGTCCAGCCCCTGATAGGCCAGCGCCTCGACCGTGCCGGTGATGCGGTTGGCGGTTTCCGCCGATGGGAATAGCCGGATGCGCTCAGGGCGCACCGAAGCGACAGCGGATGCGCCGGGCGAGAGCGTTGCCGGAACCTTGCCTGATATGCGTGCGCCATTCGTGGCTACAACGCCATCGACGGCGGCTTGGCCCGGCACGAAATTCATCACGCCGATGAAGTCGGCGACGAAGCGATCGGCGGGGTGTTCGTAGATCGCGTGCGGCGTGTCGCATTGCAGCAATCTGCCGTCTTTCAGCACCGCCATGCGGTCGGCCATGACGAGCGATTCCTCCTGGTCATGGGTGACGATGACGAAGGTGATGCCGACCTCGTGCTGCAGGCGCTTCAATTCCAGCTGCATGGCGCCGCGCAGCTTCTTGTCGAGCGCGCCGAGCGGCTCGTCGAGCAGCAGCAGGCGAGGCCGCTTGACCAGCGCGCGGGCAAGCGCGACGCGCTGCTTCTGGCCGCCCGACAATTGCTCCGGCTTGCGGTCGGCGAAGGGGACGAGCTCGGTCGTCGCCAGGATGGCATCGACGCGGGAGCGGATTTCAGCTGTTGGCAAACGTTCCATCTCCAGGCCGTAGGAGACATTGGCGCGAACGCTCATATGCGGAAACAGCGCATAGGATTGGAACATCAGATTGACCGGCCGCTTGTTGGGCGGGGTTTTGGCGATGTCACGTCCGTCGAGCAGGATGCGCCCGTCATTGGGCGTCTCGAAACCGGCCAGCATGCGCAAGAGCGTGGTCTTGCCGCAGCCGGACGGGCCGAGCAAAGCGAAGAACTCGTTCTCGCGGATGTCGAGCGAGATGCCGTCGACGGCCATCACCCTGCCGAAATTCTTCGACACATGATCGATGGCCAGCAGAGTGCGGGGTTCGCTCATTGGCCGATGATCCCACGGTTGAGCCGCTGCGACAGGGTCAGCGCGGTGATCGAGACCGCCATGACGATGGTCGCCAGCGCGTTGATCTCCGGCGTGATGCCGAAGCGGATCATGGCGTAGATCTGCATCGGCAGCGTCGTCGAGGCGCGGCCGGCGCCAGCGGTGAAGAAGGCGATGATGAACTCGTCGACCGAGAGCGTGAAGGCGAGCAGCGCCCCTGCAATCACCGCCGGCGCGATGACCGGCAATGTCACCCGCCGGAAGGTGGTGAGCGCGGAGGCGCCGAGATCGGCGGAGGCCTCGACGATCGACCAGTCGAAACTCTTCAGCCGCGCGCGCACCACCGAGCAGACGAAGGCGAGGTTGAAGACGACATGGGCGAGGATGATGGTGTGCAGGCCCATGGTTAGATTGAGCATGGAGAAGAACGAGAGCAGCGCGATCGCCAGCACGATGTCGGGAATGATCATCGGTGCGAAAATCAGCGCTTCGAGGGCCTTGCCGTATTGCCGGCGCATCTCGATGCCGATCGCCAGCAGCGTGCCGAGCAGAGTGGCGATCGCGGTCGAGACCAGCGCCACGATCAGCGTGTTGAGGGCCGCGGACAGGATCGCCGAATTCGAGGCCAGCGAGACATACCATTTCAGGGAGAATCCCGACCATGCCGTCGGCAACCCGCCTTCGTTGAAGGACAGCGCCACCAGCACGGCGATCGGGATGTAGAGGAAAGCGAAGACCAGGCTGAGCACGAGCCAGAGCGTGCGCCGCGTGGCAGGGGAGCGCTCAGCCATCGGTGTCTCCGCCGGCTTGCGTGACGTGACCCGAGGCGCGATTGGCGGCCAGCGCTTGCGCCATCAGTACCAGAAGCATGATGGCAATCAGCGCCATCGCCAGTGCCGCCCCGAAAGGCCAGTCGTTGGCGGTCAGGAACTGGTCGTAGACGAGGTTGCCGATCATCTGGAAGCGGCCGCCGCCGAGCAGCGCGGGCGTGACGAAATTACCGATCGACAGCACGAAGACGAAGACCGCGCCGGCGGCGATGCCCGGTACGGTCAGCGGCAGGATGACACGACGGAACGTGGTGGCTGCCGAAGCGCCGAGATCACGCGAGGCCTCGGCGAGTTCCGGGTTGAGTCGCGACAGCGGCGCGTAGCAGGCGAGAATGACGAAGGGCAGGTAGTTATAGACCAGGCCGGCGATGACGGCGCCTTCGGTGTAGAGCATCGACGGCGGCTCGCCGGTGTAGCCGAACCAGCGCAGCAGCTGGGTAATCAGGCCTTCGCGGTTGAGCAGCACGATCCAGGCATAGGTGCGGATCAGATAGTTGGACCAGAACGGCAGCACGGCGAAGAACAGGAACACTGGCTGCCACCGGCGCGGTGCCGCCGATATCGCGTAGGCGGCAGCATAGCCGATCACCACCGCGATCAGGGTCGCGGTGCCGGCGATGCGCGCCGAATTGAGGAAGATGCCGGCATAGAGCGGGTCGAAGACCAGGCCGAAATTCTCCAGCGTGAAGGTGTATTCGATGCCGCCATAGATGCCACGCCGGAAGAAGGCGAGCGCCAGTACCAGCGCGCACGGCACCACCATCAAGGCCGCGAGCCAGGCCAGCGCCGGGGCCATCAGCAAGGAGGAACGAAGTCTGGTTGAGGACACGATTGGGTACCGCATTCAGCGGCCGACGGCGGAAACCCGCCGTCGGCCGTGGTCTCTGATGTGCCGCCGCTTACTGCGCAGCCTTGATC
>NZ_RZQE01000245.1:0-8570 GCF_004022955.1 Mesorhizobium sp. M7A.F.Ca.US.002.01.1.1
GGTGAAATGCCTGACGGCATGCAGTATTTCGAGGTGCCCGCGGGTGAGGGGTACAGCCTGCTTTTTGTGCGCATCGGCCAGGACGAGCCATTGTTTGACGAGCAGACGCTACGCGTCTTGCCGAGGGGGTGAGAAGCGCTTTCTCGCCAGGTCAGGCGGATTCGGTCACCGCACCGATCCGCCGGTAGACGAATGCTTCTTCTCTCGAAGGAACTGTGGCAATGCGCTTGGCTTCGTCGATCAGCATTGCCATGCGAGCATGGATCGGCGATTTCGCGCAAGCCGGGTCCGTTGCAGCGGCATCGCCGGCGATCGCCATCGCCTGGCAGCGGCAGCCGCCCCAGTCGATCTCGCGCCGCTCACAGCCGCGGCATGGCTCCTGCATCCAGTCCGTACCGCGAAAGGCATTGAACGCCGGCGAATCGGCCCAGATTGAGGACAGCCTGCGTGGTTCGAAACGCTCGAAGCTAAGCGACGGGATCGTCTGTGCGGCATGGCAGGGCAGTACGGTGCCGTCAGGCGTCACCATGAAGGCGTCCCGCGCCCAGCCGCCCATGCACGGCTTGGGATAGATCGCGAAATAGTCCGGCGTCACAAAATCGATGTTGATGATGCCGGCCAACCGCTCCTGTGCCTCCGCGACGATCTCCGCCTGCCTATCGACCGCTTCACGCTCCGGCATCAGTTGATCGCGATTGGTCAACGCCCAGCCGGCATATTGCACATTGGCGATCTCGAGCCTCTCCGCGCCCAACGAAAGGGCGAGATCGATGAATTCCGGCACCTCCTCGATGTTATGGCGATGGATCGGCGCGTTGATGGTTAGAGGCAGACCGGCCGCGCGCGCGCGGCGTGCCGTCTCCAGCTTCTTTTCGTGGGCACCCTTGTGGTTGCCGATGCGATCCGTGGTCGCCGGCCGCGCGCCCTGAAAGCTCAGTTGCAGATGGTCTAGACCGGCTTCGGCAAATGCCTCGATACGGCCCTCGACGATGCCAACGCCCGCGGTAATCAGATTGGTGTAGACGCCGCGCCCCGCAAGCCCGGCGATCAATTGCGCGAGGTCGCGGCGCAGTGTCGGCTCGCCACCGGACAGATGCACCTGGAGCACGCCGAGATCGGCGGCCTCCGAGAACAGGGCGAGCCAGGTCTCTGTGTCGAGTTCGCGATTGGCCTTGAGCAGTTCGAGCGGATTGGAGCAATAAGGGCATTGCAGCGGGCAGCGATGCGTCAGTTCCGCCAGCATGCCGATTGGAGGGAGGAGGGGCGTGCTCATAGCCTCACCAGCAGCTTGTCCGACCATTCCTGCAGGAAGGCGATGACGTCGGTCGCCACGGCCTCCTGTTCGGCCTCATAATCGGCGGCAAGGCCGGCAATGATGTCGCCGACCGTGGACCGTCCATCGCAGCGTCGCAATATGTCGAGACTGACATCGTTCGGCCAGAATATCTTTTCCGGTGAAAGCACGGCGAATGCCTGCCGCAAGGGATCGTATTGTATGCGCACGTGCTTCGGCAGCGAAGGTACCGATCGCAACGACACCACAGCTCTTTCGCGCAGCGCCATCATAGGGCTGCCTCGGGCTGGAAGGCGCCGGGCGGTATGTTTCCCTGCTCGCCATAGGCGTGTTGAAGCGCGTCAAGCATGGCCCAGAGTATATCGCATTTGAACACCAGTGCATCGATTGCCTGCTGCTGGCGCTCCGCCGTATCGGCGTGGCTGAGCACGTAGGCAAGGGCGAAGTCGGCGTCACGCGAGGCCTGTTCGGGCCGTTGCTTGAAATAGGCCAGCGTATCCTCGGTGATGTAGTCGTATTTGGCCAGCATTGCCGGCACCCGCTCGCCGATGATGAGTGGCGAGAACATCTCGGTCAGCGAGGACGCGACCGCCTCGAACAGCGTCCGGTTTGTGCAAAAGGAAAGGTAAGCGCCCACCGCGAAGCGTGTCGCCGGCAGTGCCAGCCTTTCGCTCTTCACGGCCTCGGCGTCCAGGCCGAGCGAAGTTGCCAGATGCAGCCAGCGCGCGATGCCGCCGCTCCAGCCGTCCTCGCCGTCATGATCCTCGATCCGCTTGCGCCACGCGGCACGAAACGCTGGATCCTCGGCATGTACGAGTATCATGGCATCCTTGCGTGGGATGACCGCCTGATAGCAATAGCGGTTCAGCGCCCAGGCCTTCATCTCGGCCTTCGACAACGCGCCGCTGGTCATCCTGTGGTGAAAGGGATGGCGATTGTGATAGCGCTCGGCGCCAACCTGCCTCAGCACGGCTTCGAGAGCGCTCGTGGAGAGTCCGCCTTTGGCTGCATCGCGGAAGTCGCTCAAAATTCCATCTCCATACCGTCGTTTGCGATTTCCCAGCCTGCCGCCTTGACCGCCGCGTGTTCGGCGGAACTCTCGTCAAGGATGGGGTTGGTGTTGTTGATGTGGACGAAGACGCGACGGCCGACCTTCACATTGGCCAAGCCTGCAATCGAACCCAATTCTCCCGAGATCGCCAGATGCCCCATGCGCGCGCCGGTTTTCTGACCGACGCCGGCGACGATCATCTCGTCGTCGGTGTAGACCGTGCCGTCGAACAAAAGACAGGCGGCATCGGTGAGACGCGCGCGTAGCCGCGCATCGATGCGCGCGCAGCCTGGGATATAGAAGACGGAGCCGCGGCTGCCGATGCCGGCAATTCGGACTCCGATCGTGTCACCTGCGTCGGAGCTGAAATTGGCATCCGGATGGTCTCTATCCTCCAGATAGAGTGCTATCTTCCCGGGCACGGCAAAGGGCTCGATCATTACGCCGGTATCGCGGCCTTCTGCGTCGCAGATGGCCAACTCTTTCGCCGGCGGCAGGATGCGCCGCGGCACAAGCGCTGGATCGAGAACGTTGAAAATCGAATTCGCCTCCAGCGTCGCCAGAACCTGCGCCGTTGCATAGATGGCGAAAGGCTGCCGCTCGCGCAGGCTGAGCAGTCCGGCGATATGATCGACGTCGGCATTGGTCAGCACCACAGCGCGAATAGGTGTCGAGCGCAGCGGCGCATCGCCCGCAGGTTGCAATTCAGGTGTTGCAGCGATTTGCTGGCGAATGTCGGGCGAGGCATTGAAAAGAACCCAGCCCAACCCGTCCGCCGAGGCGGCGACACTTGACTGGGTTCGTGGATGCACGCTTGCCATGCCGTTGCGAGCCGCACGACTGAGACGGTAGTTGCAGTTCCATTGCGGAAAGCCGCCGCCCGCCGCCGATCCGATGATCCTCAAATGCATGAAAATGCCCGCGCGCCGGCTTCTCTGACCTGCAGGCAATTTGCAGTCACAAACAACACTCCGCGCGCTTTGCGTGCGTCAAAATCTTTCACGAAAATCCCATGCGGGGAGGGGATGCGCGCCCCTGTCGCCAGGGACGCGCACCTCTGCGGCCTACTTCTTGGGAGTAATTTCAGCAGGCAGATACCGTGAAATTTCGAAGCCAGCGGCAACCTGACACATGGTCGGTTTTTTCCAGTTCTTCTTCATGACATTTCTCCTCTTATACCAGCCCGAAGGGACCGATCCTGTCGTTAGCCAACCATTGCAGGGCACCGACGCAATGGCTCGTCCATCAAGTTTCAAAATGGACAAATGAAACAATAGGTTTTGAAAAATTGAAAACAAACTATCGAGAATAATTGCAGTCCTTATTTCAATTGTTCGTTGCGTAGGGTTTCTTCTCCTCCAGTGGAAGGTTTGCATCTTCCCACCCATCGGCGCCGAGCGGATACCAGATTACTGAACTGTAGCCCCACTGGACGGCCCGTTTCGCCGCATTCCACGACATCCAGCAATTCGTCATGCAGTAGAACAGAATCGCGCGCGACTTGTCCGTCCCGGCCTTGGCCGCGAGGCCTTGGCGAAAATAGCTGGCGGTCTCCTGCGAAATAGCGCCGTATCCCACATTGGCCAGCCATATGCTGCCTGGAATGTCCTTTCTGACCTTGTCTCTCCATATCGTCCCTGCCGGCAAATTGGCCGGTTTGGGCGTGTCCGGCATCACGTCGAAGAAGATCGCCTTTTTCGCTCGCCACAGCGCTTCCGCTTCCACCGTCGTCACCACCCTCGCGCCTTGCAGCGTCCGCGGCACCGGCGCCCGATAGTCGTCCATCCGGAAACCGCTGGGTTCGGCGATGTCGCCAGCCCATGTCGGCTCGGCCAGACCCAGAAGGCTCGCGGCGACCAGCACGAAAATAGTCTCCCTTCCATTCATTGGGTAATCAGGTTGTCGTGTTCGTCGATCAGCGGCACGTTGTAGCTCAGCAGGATCCTGGTGATCTCCGCCTGGTTTTCCCTGATCACCCGGTTGAGCGTCCGCTTCCATTCCTGGTCCGACGGACGTACGCCCATGGTGATGCGGTAAGACATGCGCGAGCCGGTTTTTTCCTTCACCAGTGGAACGATCGTCACATCAGCTCCGAGTTCCTTGGCGTAGTAACCTGCCATCGGTCCCCACAGCACCGCCGCATCGATCTTGTGTGCCAGCATGTCCTTGATCATGACCTCCCCCATTGATGGGGTGACGCGCGTATCCACCGCAAGCGGATAGATCTTGGCGGTCCGTAGAAGCTTGTTGGCGGCCATGTTGGCGGTTGGCGGCGTGCTTTCAACGACGCCGATCGTTTTGCCTGTGAGTCTGGGATCCTCGATCGTTTCCACGCCTTCCATATCGTGGCTTTTCGGATGCACCAGCACATAGGCGGAGCGATAGTAGGCGTTGGTGTTCTGCACCAGCTCATCGCCTTGGGCATAGCCCATGATGATGTCGCATCGGTTGGCCCCCAACGTATTGCGCACGAAGCCGGTGATCGTGGGAAACCAGGTGTAGGAGACGGACTTGCGCCCGGTTTTCGCGGCAACCAGTTCGGCCAGCTTGTTTTCGAAGCCTTCGCCGCTCTTGTCGGTGAAGGGCATATTCGAGGGATCGGCGCAGACGCGCAGAATGTCAGGGTCGACCAGTTCTCCCGCCGCGCCAAGGCCGGCGCTTTGCGCATGCGCGTTCGACGGCAGCAAGGCGAGTGTGCCGAGGATCGGCAGAACGACGCGCAGCTTCAATGCATCGCGGCCGATCATGTCATCCACCCATGCAGGATGCTTCGGCATCCTTCGCCGCCTGGGCCTTGTCTTCGTGCTTGGGCGGCCTTCCGCGGGGCGCCGCGCCATCCGCGCGCGCGCGCAGATAGACGTAGAGATCGTCCAGGTAGCAATAGACGTTCTTGTTGTCGCCAAAGGCAGGCATGACGTTTTCCTTGCCGCCGCCGACATTCTTGCGGCCTTCGGCGACGATCGAGAGGAATGTGGCGTAATCCATGGTTTTCAGGCTGTTGACCAAAGCCGGCGCATAGCTCGAACCTGTCGCGTCCTGTCCGTGGCAGACATGGCAATCGGAATGATACCGGCGGTAGCCGCTGAACGTGTACCAATCGACGGTTCCGTTTTCGATCTTGTAGGTCGGATTTCCATCCGCATCCAAATACTTGCCGCCTTCTTCCTTTACCGCCTTGGCTTTTTCCATGCTGTCGTCGGCCCGGGCGAGGCTCGAGCTTGCCAGAGGCAACAGAGCCAGCACGAAAGCCGAAATTACAATGCGAACGGACATTCAAACGCTTCCTTCATTTGCCAATGGACACGGTTTTGCTGTCGCGACCGGCATTGATCGGTGTTTTTGGGTGCGTAACCGAATCGAGAGCCCGGCCATGGCTTCCGGATGTCCGGGCTCTCGTTCTTCAAGCCTTTGGTCTCACAAGACCTGAGGCATGCTCAAGGTTCCCAGCGCATCAATCCGGGAGACCGAAGACGGTGAGCTGACCGCCCAGCGTCGTGTAGTCGGCAAGTGCCGCGTAGCCGCCGACGGCACCCAGGCCAGCTGTACCAACGACAGCGGCTTGGTCGCCTTGCGCGCGGCCCTGATCGACGGCGCCATGCCAGGCAGCGGCGTTGTCAGGCGAAAGCAGGCCGCCTGCCAGGCCGATACCAGCCCATCCACCGACGCCCGACAGAACGGCGATATACTGCTTGCCGCCCTGCTCGTAGGTCGTGATGTTGCCGATGATGCCGGACGGGGTCTTGAACTTGTAGAGTTCCTTGCCGTCCTTATCGACCGCCTTGATGTAGCCTTCGAGTGTACCGTAGAAGACGACGTCGCCATCTGTCGCCAACGCGCCCGACCACACCGAGAACTGCTCGGGCTTCGACCAGACGATCTCGCCCTTGGCCGCATCCCAGGCAATGAAGTTGCCCATGTTGCCGTCGCCGCCAGGTGCGGGATACATCGACACGGTGGCGCCAACATAAGGCTGACCGGCGGTGTAGCTCACCTTGTAAGGCTCATAGTCCATGCAGACATGGTTGGTCGGGACATAGAACAGCCCGGTCTTCGGCGAATAGGCCGCCGGCTGCTGGTCCTTCGTTCCAAGCGCCGCCGGGCAGATGCCCGTCGAGTTGGTGTCTTCGCCGTTCTGCTGGGTCGAATATTTCGCCACGACCTGCGGGCGACCATACTGTTCGCTCTTGGGGTCCATGACGACTTCGGTCGCCCAGTTCACGGCCGGATCGTATTTCTTGGCGACGAGAAGGTCGCCGGTGGCGCGATCCATGGTGTAGGCAAAACCATTGCGATCGAAATGCACCAGCACGTCGTGCTTGGCGCCGTTGACCTCCATGCCATCGACGAGGATCATCTCGTTGATGCCGTCATAGTCCCATTCGTCATGCGGGGTCATCTGGTAGAGCCATTTGGCAACACCAGTATCCGCATCGCGGGCCATGATCGTCATCGACCAGCGATTGTCGCCGGGGCGTTGGACCGGGTTCCACGTCGAGGGATTGCCGGTGCCATAATAGACCAGGTTCAGCTTGGGATCATAGGAATACCATCCCCATGTCGTGCCGCCGCCGGTCTTCCACTGCTCGCCTTCCCAGGTGTTCGTGCCGGAATCCTTGCCAACCGGCTTGCCGAGTTGCGTGGTCTTCTCGGGATCGATCAGGGTGTCTGCGTCCGGACCTTCCGAATAGGCTTTCCAGGCGAGTTTGCCATCTTTCAGATTGTAGGCGGCCAGCCAGCCGCGAACGCCGAATTCGGCGCCGGAGACGCCGATGAGCACCTTGTCCTTGACGACGACGGGGGCAGCCGTACCGGATTCGCCTTTGCCGCCATCGGTCTGGTCGCCGTTCTTGACCGACCAGACGACCTTGCCAGTCTTCGCGTCGAGGGCGACGACTGTGGTGTCGGCCTGATTGAGAATGATCTTGCCGTCACCATAGGCAACGCCACGGTTGACCGTATCGCAACACATGATCGGAATGACGTTGGGATCCTGCTTGGGTTCGTACTTCCAAAGGATCTTCCCGTCATTCTTGAGATCGAGCGCAAAGACATTGTTCGGGAAAGGCGTGTGGACATACATCACATCGCCGATGATAAGCGGTCCACCCTCGTGGCCTCGTAGCACGCCGGTGGAAAAGGTCCACTTGACCTGCAGGTTCTTCACATTGTCCGCAGTAATCTGGTTGAGTTTGGAATAGCGGGTGTTGGCGTAGTCACCCGTCTGCATTGCCCAGTTCTTCGAATCCGAAGCCAGCTTTGCAAGGTCCTCGTTAGCCGACGCCGTATAGGCCGCGCCGAGCGACAGAAACGCCGCAGTGGTTAGAATATAGGTAGCTTTCGTAAGTACACGCATCCGAATTCCTCCCGAGGTTCATAGTGATGAATCATTTGCTGAGCCCACAAGGGCTTGCCCAAGCGATTCACGGGGGGGAAATATTTCCGGCAGCGTGTCACGACCTAAGCCAGATGTGCAGAGGGCACCGTTACTGCCCACCTCACCTTGGCCTACGAAAGACTGTCGCCGCTCCCTAATGACGGTGACGCCCTTGAAGCCGGAAACAGGGTGAGGCTATGTCATCGTAAAAGGCTAGGCAAGCAAAAAAGCCTGCTGGTGTTTTTGCACCGCAATATCGTAAATGATGCGGTGCAATATAAGAAAATAAGCAGGACGGTATTTGTTAGATAAAGTATTTATGACCGCGAAATAACGATGGGGCACATAAAATTTAGTTATTTGTTGATTTTTACATTTCGCCTAAGCTTTGATTTTATTTGGAGGTATTCGCTTCGATGTCTCGGCATGGTCATGCGCGTGCTCCATTGGGAATCGATAGTGGGCCAAGCATGAGATGATCGTTGGAGTCGGGGCGTGGAGCAGGCCACGGAGCCGCCATGCGGAACCACGGTCGACAAGCCCCGCATTCCTCCTTTGGTCGCATACGGAAGCCATGGGCGCTTGACTGACTCTGCTGCACGTTGCCAACTGCCACGGTGATCCCGACTGGGCGCATCGCGCCTAGGCTAACCGGAGGTTTTCCCGTGATCAGATATGTTGGATTTTCGACTTTGCCGCTGCTCCTTGCCGGGCCGCTGGCCTTCGCAAACCCGGCGGGCGCCGCGGGTGATTACCCGACAGCAACGATCGCCGACTACGTGCTCGGCTGCATGCAGACGAACGGCCAGACACGTCAGGCGCTGGAAAGCTGTTCCTGCTCGATCGACGTC
>NZ_RZQE01000246.1:0-8518 GCF_004022955.1 Mesorhizobium sp. M7A.F.Ca.US.002.01.1.1
GGGCAGGATTGTGTCGGTGGTCGAGGCCGGTACGAGCAGATGCACCTCGTCGTTCAGGATGAGGTTGCCGGCGATTTCCGATGCCTTGTTCGGATTGGACTGGCTGTCGCGATCGAGTATCTCGATCTCGTAAGTATTGCCGTCGGCACATTGCAGCTGGCCGCCGAGCAGGGCGCGGATTTTCTGCAAGGTGTAGCCATCCGTTTCACCAAACAGGGCGAGCGGCCCGGTCGTGGGGCTGAGATAGCCGAGCTTGATCTTCCCCGCCGTCGCGGCGCGCAGATAGGTCGGCATGCCCAGCGTGCTGGCGGCAACGCCGGCTCCAATCCCCTTCAGGACGCTTCGGCGGCTGGGCCGCAAGCCCGATTTCACCAGTTTGTTGTAGTAGGTCATTGTCGGTTCCTCCCTGGGTTAAGTTTCTCCGGCCCACGGGACCGGTCTCAGTTCAAAGCTTGTTCAGGTCATCCTCAGCAGCGAGCCGCCATCGATGACGATCAGCGAGCCCGTCACGTAGGACGCGGCCGGCGACGCAAGATAAAGCGCCAGGCCCTTGATCTCTTCAGGGTCACCGATCCGGCCGATGAGCGACTGGGCCTCGAAGGCCTTGCGGTCCGCCGGATTGCGCAGCCGGCCGCCGGCGATGTTGGTGATGAACGGCCCGGGCAGGATTGCGTTGATGCGGATGTTGTAGGCGCCGAGCTCCATCGCCATGTGGCGAACGAGATGGTTCACCGCGGCCTTGGCGGGCATGTAGGGTGTACCCACGATGCTCTCGTTGATCAGCGAGGCGATGGACGACGTGACGATGATCTGGCCGCCGCCATTCGGCTTCATGTGCCGCACGGCATGCTTGATCGTGGTGTAGACCGAGGTCAGGTTTATCTCGATCACCTTGTCCCAGTGCTCGTCGGGCAGGTTCTCGATGGCGCCCTCGGGGTTCCTTTCGCCCGTCGGGGTGTTGAAGCCCGGCCCGGCGTCGATCCCGGCATTGGCGAACACGACGTCGATCGAGCCGGCCTTCTCGGCCACCTTGTCGAAGGCGGCCGCCATGGCCGCACGGTCGCCGACATCGACGACCTGGCCCCAGACATCGCCACCCGCCGCCCTGATCGCCGCCACGGTCTTCTCCAGCCCGGCAGGGTTCAGGTCGAAGATGCAGACCTTCGCCCCGTGCTCGGCCATGATCTCGGAATAGGCCTGCCCGATGCCGCTGGCGCCGCCGGTGACGATCACCGACTTGCCTCTGACATCGAACATCTTCTCAAGTGCGGCCATCAGTTTCCTCCCTTGCGCGACAGCACGAAATCGAACTCTACGTCGTAGAACGGCGCCGCGACCTCGACCCTGGCCGCGGCTTCGGCGTCCTCGACCTTGCGGAATTCGGCGAGCAGGCTTTTCTTCACGCCGAAGACGGCATCTGAATCGATGTACGGATCGTCCGGATCGAAGATGTGCGTGGTCAGCGCGTCGAAGCCCTCGGCCTCGACAATGTAGTGGAGATGCGCCGGACGATTGGGGTGGCGGCCTAGCGCGCCCAGCAGCTTGCCGACCGGACCGTCATCCGGGATCGGGTAGTATTTGGGCTTCACGCCGCGGAACCAGTAACGTCCGTCCGCACCGGTGCGGAACACCCCGCGCAGATTGAAGTCGGGCTGGATGCCCTTCTGCTGCACGTCGTAGAAACCCTCGTCATTGGCCTGCCAGACGTCGATCTTGGCGCCTGCGATCGGGTTACCCTCGGTATTGAGGATGCGGCCATGCACGAACATCGGCTCGCCCTTCTGGTCGAGGCAGATGTTCGATCCCATTGGCAATTCGGGCGCGTCGGCGACGTGGAAAGGCCCCAGCACCGTGGATTCCGAGGCACCCGACGGCTTGCGGTTGTTGATCGCATCGACCAGCATCGAGACGCCGAGAACATCCGACAGCAGGATGTACTCCTGCCGCCATTCGTTGCAGATCTGGCCCGTCTGCGTCAGGAACATGATCGCGCCGAACCATTCCTCCTGCGTCGGCTCGATCTCCTTCACCGCCTCGTGCAGCTTTCGGGTGATGACCTCCATCACCTCTTTGAGCCGCTCGTCTTTGGCGTTCCTGTTGCGCGCCACGACGACCTCGGCCGAGTTCGCCTCGGTGAAATAGCCGGATTCGTGTTCGTCGATCATGCGATCCTCCTCAGCGCGCCAGAACGGATTTGAAGACCCGGCGCAGTTCGGCCGCCGGATCGGCCGCGAGCGTTTCGGAACGCCAGGCGACGTGGTGGTCGGGACGGACGACCAGGCAGCCGGTGTCGCGGATCTCCCGCGCGCCGGCCCAGTCGCCGGTATGATCCTCGATCGTGCGGCGCGGGCCGATCACATGGCTGCGGATCGGCAGACCGAGCTCCGCGCCCACCGTCTCCGCCGCGGCGACCCACGCCTCGCCGCCAATACCGGTCAAAAGCGTGAACTCGCCATGCCCGCAAAGATCGAGCGTCGAGACCTTCCTGCCCGAGCGCTCGAACACCCAGACATGCGGCAAGCGCGCGCCCGGCCACGTCGTTGGCGCATAGTGCAGCTCGCGATCCTTCTCGAATGCCGGCTCGCGCTGGCCGTCGGTCACCACCGCGCCGGACGCATAGCGCTGGTTCATCTCGACGCCATGGGCGTCGAACTCGTACTTCTTGAAGGCGATAGCCTTGCGGAGCGCCTCGCGCTGCGCTTCGGCCGCGGGCGTCGCGTCGGCGCGGGCCTCCATGTTCCTCTGGATCTTGTCGTGATCGACGCCGCCATCCATGCCGAGCGCCTCGAAGATCGGTCCGAATTCGGCAATGGACTGGTTCGCCCGCGTCACGATCTGGCGCGCGATCGGTGCGCGCTCGGCAGAGTAGCTATCCAGAAGCCCGATGCCCGCCTGCCCCTTGACGACCTTGGCAAGCTTCCAGGCGAGATTGAACCCATCCTGGATCGATGTGTTCGAGCCGAGCCCGTTCGAGGGCGGATGCCGGTGCGCGGCGTCGCCCATGATGAACACCCGCCCCTTCTGCATGTGCGTGGCGAAGCAGTTGTTCACCGTCCAGGTGTTGGCGCCCAGGAGCTTGATCTCGAGCGCGGGATCTCCGACCAATTGACGCGCGACCTCGGTGGCCAGTTCCGGCGTTACCTCCGGCGGCGGCTGGTTGATGTCGTAGCCCCAGACGATCAGCCACTCGTCCCACGGCCGCACCATGCGAACCAGACCCATGCCGATGCCGCCGACGTCGGCGCCGGGCTGCATGACCCAGTAGAGGACGCTCGGCCGGTGCGCGACGTATTTCGACAGATCGGCCCTGAACAGGATGTTCATCGAGCCGCCGACGCCCATCTTACCGTCGAGCGGCAGGCCCAGATGCTCGGCCACCAGCGAGTTGCCGCCGTCGGCGCCGACGAGGAACTTCGACCGCACGGTGAAATCCTTACCCGACAGCCGATCGCGGCAGGTCGTGGTCACGCCGTCCGCATCCTGGACATGGCCGACATATTCCGTGCTCATGCGTGCCTGCGTCCCGCGGGCGCAGGCCGACTTGAACAGGATCGGCTCCATGAAGGTCTGGGGCAGATCGTTCATGAAACAGGGAGACGACAGCAGATGTTCGGCCTTGGAGAGCGGCGCTGTACCCCAGCTCTTCATGCGGCCGATCTCCTCGCCGGCCAGGCTTTCGCAGAACACGTTCTCGCCCATCAGTTCCTGCGGCGAGGCGTGCATCATGGCCTCTGCCTCGACATCCGGACCGAGGTCCCGCAGCACTTCCATGGTGCGCTGGTTGGTGATGTGGGCACGCGGCGTGTTCGACAACCAGCGATAGCGATTGACGATCATGTTGGCCACGCCGTAGCTCGACAGCAGCGCGGCGGTGGCCGAGCCGGCCGGGCCAGTGCCGACGATCAGCACGTCGGTTTCGATATCCGCCATCAAATTCCTCCCTCGATCTTCGGACCGGTCAGCCTGCGGCGGACCGGAAACAGGTGCAGGCCATTGCGGGACGCGATCAGGCCCCAGAGCCCCTTTGGCGCAAAAAGCATCACGACAACGGCGATGAGGCCGAGCGTCATCAAGTACCAACTGCCGTAGTCGGCCAGCGCCGAGCGCAGCGCAAAGAAGACCAGCACACCGAGGATCGGCCCCTCGATGGTGCCGATGCCGCCGATGACGACAATAAAGATGACGTTGGCGGTCCAGTCGGTGACGGCAAAGGCCGCGCTCGGCGAGATGCGGGCCGTCTGCAGGAAAATCAGCGCGCCGGTCAGCCCGGTGGCAGCCGCGGCGATCAGAAAGACCGCCCATCTGAGCCGGGCGGTATCGACGCCCACCGATTGCGCCGCGTCGACATTGTCGCGCACGGCCGCCAGCGCCAGCCCGAGGCGGCTGCGCAGCAGCCAGTAGATGCCGCCCGTCACGGCCACGACCAGCGCCAAAGCCAGCCAGTAGGCCATGACATCGCGTGCCGCGGCCTCGCGGACGCCGAACAGCGCCCGGACCGCATCGGTGCCCAGGATGCTGCTCGTCGCCTCGCGCGGCAGCGACGTGCCGGTGCCGCCGCCAAGTGCCTTCCACTGCGCAACCAGCAGGCGCGTCACTTCGGCGATCACCCAGGTGCCGATGGCGAAATACGCGCCCTGCAAGCGGAACGCGAAAAAGGCCGTCGGAACCGCCAGCACCAGTGCCGCAAGGGCGCCCAGCGGGATCGCCAGGACCGGATTCCAGCCGAGCAGGATCACGCCGGCGAACATCGCGTAGGCGCCGATGCCGACGAAAGCCTGCTGGCCCACCGAGACCAGGCCGCCATAGCCCGCCAGCAGGTTCCAGATCTGCGCCAGCGTCAGCATGGTGAGGATGAAGAACAGATCCTGTATGACACCACGCGAGGCCACGGCAGGCAGCGCGAGCGCGGCGACGAGGAAGAGCGGCACAATGATCGCGGTCACGGTTCCGGCGCGGGTGCGGGTTGTCAGTCGATACATGCCGCCCCCCTCAATCCACTGCGCGCGGAAAAAGTCCGCGCGGCCTGAGCAGCATCACGGCCAGGAAGGCGATGTGGCCGGCCAGTATCTGCCATTCCGGATTGAGCGCGGCGCCAAACGTCTGCGCCACGCCGATGATGATCCCGCCGGCAAGCGTTCCCCACAGGCTGCCGAGGCCGCCGATGATCACCGCCTCGAAGGCATAGATCAGCCGCGCCGGTCCGATCGAAGGATCGAAGTTCGCGCGCATGCCGAGATAGAGCGCCGCCAGCGTCACCACGACCATGGCGATCCCGGTGGCGATCGCGAAAATCCGCTTCGGCTCTATCCCCATCAGCCCCGCCGTCACGGCGTCGTCCGAGGTGGCGCGGAAGGCACGGCCGAGGGCGGTGTGGTAAAAGAGCGCGTTGAGCGCAATGATCGTCACGATCGCCGAGGCAAAGGTCATCAACGGCATGATCCCAACCGTGACCAGCCCTAGATCGAGCGATGCCCCTTCCAACGCGCCCACCGGAATGCGGCGGCTGTCGGCGGAGAAGGCCTCGAGCAGGCCGTTCTGCAAGGCGACCGACAGGCCGAACGTGACCAGAAGCGGCGGCAGGATGTCCTTGCCCAGCATGCGGTTCAGGACGGCGGCCTGCAGCAGCCAGCCGAGCCCGAACATCACCGGCATGGCAATCAGGGCAGCGATCCAGGGCGACAAGCCGAGCAGCGTGACGCCCATCAAAACCAGATAGGCGGCAAGAATGATGAGGTCGCCATGGGCTAGGTTCACCAGCCGCATGATGCCGAAGACGAGGCTCAACCCTGCTGCAAACAGGGCATAGAGCCCGCCCAGCAGAATCCCCTGCACGAGGGTGTCCAGCCAGATCATCGCCGCGCCACCTCGATCAGGCCACAAGGGTGCTGTGCGAGCAGACGACCGAGCCTTGGTTCCCGCGTCATGCCGCCACTCCGAAATAGGCAGAGTGGATATCTTCGCGCGTGACCTCGGCCGCCCTGGCGGCCAGCGTGACGCGACCCTCCATCATGCAGTAGACGCGGTCGGCCACTGCCAGCGCCTTGCCGATATCCTGCTCCACCAGCACGATCGCGGCGCCGCCTTGGCGGATCCTGGGAAGTGCTGCGTAGATATCGCGGATGACGACGGGCGCGAGGCCAAGGCTGATCTCGTCGCAAAGCAGCAATTCGGGGTTCGACATCAGCGCCCGGCCGATCGCCACCATCTGCTGCTGGCCGCCCGAGAGCGCGGTACCGGGGCTCTTGCGCCGCTCGCCCAGGATCGGGAAAAGGTCATAGACCGCGTCGAGGCTCCACGGCCCCTGCACCTTACGCGCCTGCCCGCCGACCAGCAGGTTTTCCTCGACGGTCAGCGAAGGGAACAGCCGGCGCCCCTCCGGCACCATGGCGATGCCGCGCTTCATGATCTCGGCCGAAGACAGCGCGCCGATCGGCTCGCCCCTGTGCAGCACCATGCCGGGCGCGTTGCCGATCACTCCGGTGATCGAGCGCATCAGCGTGGATTTGCCGGCGCCGTTGGCGCCGATGATCGCCACGCATTCGCCCGCGGCCACGGTGATATCCACACCGAACAGTGCCCGGAACTGGCCGTAATTCGCGGTGAGGCCGCGCGTTTCCAGCATCAGACCTCGAGCCCCAGATAGATTTCGCGAACCGCCTTCGAGGCCATGATCTCATCAGGCGCGCCGATCCCGATCACGCGCCCGAAATCCAGCACGAGGAGCCGCTCGACCACCGAATTCAGGGCATGCAGCACATGCTCGATCCAGATGATGGTGGTTCCCCTCGCGTGGATGGCTCTGATCGTCGCGACCAGGGCCTTGCATTCGCGCTCCGTCAGCCCGCCCGCGATCTCGTCCAGAAGCAGAAGCGCGGGGCCTGTCGCCAGGGCGCGGGCGAGTTCCAGGCGCTTGCGGTCGAGAAGGCTCAACGAGCCGGCCACGAAATTGGCTTTCCTGAGGAGCTCCGTCGCCTCGAGGATACCAGCGCAATCCTCGACCATCTCGGCCTCGCGTCCGCCGCGGCCGAAGGCGGCGGCGGTCAAGAGATTCTCGAACACGGTCAGCCCCTCGAAAGGCTGCGGAATCTGGAAGCTGCGGCCGACGCCCATGCGCACCCGCTCCATGGCCGGAGCGCGGGTCACGTCGCGGCCGAGGAATTCGATGCGGCCCTCATTTGCAAACAAGTTTCCGGTGATCAGGTTGAAGAGCGTCGATTTTCCCGCGCCGTTCGGGCCTATAATGCCCAGCGCTTCGCCGCGCGGCACGCTGACGGTCACGGAATCCGCAACCTTCAGGGCGCCGAAGGACTTCGAAACGTTTTCCAGCCTGAGTATCATCACAGTCATCCTTGGGTCGCGCCGAACGAGGGCGGCGGTATCAGCCGCCCCCGGCAGCGTCAGGCCAGGGCTTCCATCTTGCCAGCGGTGGGAATCTCGGTAGCGCCGGCGTTCTCGACGATCACCAGATCGAACCCGCCACCGGCCTTCTTCCGCCACTGGCCGCCAACGAGCGGCGTCTTGCAGACGTTCTTCGCGGCGAAAGGCGGCAGTCCCGCACCGCTCCATGCCACTTTCCCCACCACCGTCGTCATGTCGGTGGCGGCTATGGCCGCCGCGATCGCCTCGGCATTGGTCGGATCCGAAACGCGCCCCATGACATTGGCCGCCACCTCGAACAGCGAATGGACAAAACCGATCGGCTGCGTCCAGGGACGCCCGGTCTTGGCGGTGAAATCCGCCGCGATTTCCGCCGAGCTCTCGCCCGTCACGGACGATTTGAACGGATGCGAGGCCGACCACCAGACCTCGGATGAGAGGTTGTGGCCAGCATCGCCCAGCGTCTCGACCGATTGCGGAAAGAGGATCGCTTTGGCCACCGTTATCGCCTTGGGCTTGAAGCCCTGCTGGCGGGCCTGGTTCCAGAAGGTGGTGAAGTCCGGCGGAATGACCACACCGGTGACGATCTCGGCATTGGCTGCCTTGAAGGCGTTGACCTGCGCAGTGAAATCGTCCGACAGGTTCTGATAGCGGCCGGGATCGGCAAGGCTGAAACCGGCGGCATCGAGGCCCGGCTTCAAGCCGTTCTTCGGATCACCCCAGGCATTGCCGTCGGCATCGTTCGGGAACAGCCCGCCCACCTTGCCGTTGGTGGAAAGCTGCTTCCACATACCGGTGTAGACGGCGATGATGTCTTCGAGACCCCAGAAATAATGATAGGCAAAGTTGAAAGGCTTCCACGAGGACGGATCGGCCGGACTGCCCTGCTGGCCGATGAACCAGGGCTGCCACGGCGCCATCGTCGAGATCACCGGCACGCCCTCCGCCTCGCAGGTGGTGGCCACCGGATTGGTGTTCTCGGGCGTCGAGCCGACGAGCATCAGGTTGATCTCGTCATCGACGATCAGGCTCTTGGCCACCTCGGCCGCGCGATTGGGGTTCGACTGGCTGTCCTTGACGATGACCTCGAAGTTCTTGCCCGCGTCGGAAGCGAGGAAGGCCTTGATGTTGTAGTCATCGC
>NZ_RZQE01000247.1:0-8514 GCF_004022955.1 Mesorhizobium sp. M7A.F.Ca.US.002.01.1.1
ATATCGGTCTGATCAACTCGCTGGCCACCTTCGCACGCGTCAACAAGTACGGCTTCATCGAGAGCCCGTACCGCAAGATCGTCGACGGCAAGCTGACCAATGACGTCGTCTATCTCTCGGCGATGGAAGAGGCCAAGCACCATGTTGCGCAGGCCAACGCCGAGCTCGACAAGAACGGTGGTTTCGTCGACGAATTCGTCATTTGCCGCAGTGCCGGCGAAGTGATGATGGCGCCGCGCGAAAACGTCGATCTGATGGACGTGTCGCCCAAGCAGATGGTGTCGGTGGCCGCGGCCCTGATCCCGTTCCTGGAAAACGACGACGCCAACCGCGCTCTGATGGGTTCGAACATGCAGCGCCAGGCCGTGCCGCTGGTGCGCGCCGAGGCGCCGTTCGTCGGCACCGGCATGGAGCCGATCGTCGCCCGTGACTCGGGCGCCGCCATCGGCGCCCGCCGCGGCGGCATCGTCGACCAGGTGGACGCGACGCGTATCGTTATCCGCGCCACCGAAGATCTCGATCCGGGCAAGTCCGGCGTCGACATCTACCGGTTGATGAAGTTCCAGCGTTCGAACCAGAACACCTGCATCAACCAGCGCCCGCTGGTTCGCATGGGCGACCGGGTCAACAAGGGCGACATCATCGCCGACGGTCCGTCGACCGAGCTCGGCGATCTGGCGCTCGGCCGCAACGTGCTGGTCGCGTTCATGCCGTGGAACGGCTACAACTACGAGGACTCGATCCTCCTGTCCGAACGCATCGTCGCCGACGACGTCTTCACCTCGATCCACATCGAGGAGTTCGAGGTCATGGCGCGCGATACCAAGCTTGGACCGGAGGAAATCACGCGCGATATCCCGAACGTCTCGGAAGAAGCGCTGAAGAACCTCGACGAAGCCGGCATCGTCTACATCGGTGCGGAAGTTCAGCCGGGCGACATCCTGGTCGGCAAGATCACGCCGAAGGGCGAAAGCCCGATGACGCCGGAAGAGAAGCTTCTGCGCGCCATCTTCGGCGAAAAGGCATCCGATGTGCGCGACACCTCGATGCGCATGCCTCCTGGCACCTTCGGCACCGTCGTCGAGGTGCGCGTCTTCAATCGCCACGGTGTGGAGAAGGACGAGCGCGCCATGGCGATCGAGCGCGAGGAGATCGAACGCCTCGCCAAGGACCGCGACGACGAGCAGGCCATTTTGGACCGTAACGTCTACGCGCGTCTTTCCGACGTGCTCGTCGGCAAGGAAGCGATCGCTGGACCGAAGGGCTTCAAGAAGGGCTCGACGCTGTCCAAGGATACGCTCGACGAGTATCCGCGTTCGCAGTGGTGGCAGTTTGCCGTGGAGAACGAAAAGCTCCAGAGCGAGCTGGAAGCGCTGCGTGGCCAGTATGACGATTCCAAGAAGGCGCTTGAACAGCGTTTCATGGACAAGGTCGAGAAGGTCCAGCGCGGCGACGAAATGCCTCCGGGCGTCATGAAGATGGTCAAGGTCTTCGTGGCCGTGAAGCGCAAGATGCAGCCCGGCGACAAGATGGCCGGCCGTCACGGCAACAAGGGTGTCGTGTCGCGGATCGTTCCGGTCGAGGACATGCCTTTCCTCGAGGACGGCACGCATGCCGATATCGTGCTCAACCCGCTGGGTGTGCCGAGCCGCATGAATGTCGGCCAGATCCTGGAAACGCATCTGGGCTGGGCATGTGCGGGCATGGGCAGGAAGATCGGCGAGCTGATCGACACGTACAAGGCGGCCGGCGACATCAAGCCGCTGCGCAAGACGCTCGAGAGCTTCATCCCGGCCAACGACCGCAACGAGCCGGTTCGTGACTATGACGACGAGAGCATCGTTCGCCTCAGCGAGCAGATGCGCCGCGGCGTCTCGATCGCGACCCCGGTGTTCGACGGCGCGCATGAGGCTGACATCAACATCATGCTGGAGCAGGCGGGCCTGCACAGCAGCGGTCAGTCGCAGCTCTATGACGGACGCACGGGCGAGCCGTTCGATCGCAAGGTGACGATGGGCTACATCTACATGCTCAAGCTTCACCATCTCGTGGACGACAAGATCCACGCGCGTTCGATCGGTCCGTACTCGCTCGTCACCCAGCAGCCGCTGGGCGGCAAGGCGCAGTTCGGTGGCCAGCGCTTCGGCGAGATGGAGGTCTGGGCGCTGGAAGCGTACGGCGCCGCCTACACGCTGCAGGAAATGCTGACGGTGAAGTCCGACGACGTCGCCGGCCGTACCAAGGTCTACGAGGCGATCGTGCGTGGCGACGACACCTTCGAGGCCGGCATCCCGGAGAGCTTCAACGTTCTCGTCAAGGAAATGCGGTCTCTCGGCCTCAACGTCGAGCTGGAGAACACCAAGCTCGACGACAACCCTGTCCGGCTGCCCGACGCGGCCGAGTAAGGCAATGGCGCGCCACGGCTGTCCGCGGCGCGCCTCGAGCATGATCCCGAAAAGTGGCTACCGGTTTTCGGACAGGATCATGCTCAACCAGGAAGAATTCGACGGCCAGTGGCCGACAAAGACGGCGGGCGTTTGGCTCGCGACTAGATGCAAGGGATCTTCGAGGATCCCGAAAAGGAGAACGGCATGAACCAAGAGGTCATGAATCTCTTCAATCCGCAGGCGCCTGCGCAGGTGTTCGATTCCATCCGGATATCGCTTGCCAGCCCTGAGAAGATTCTGTCCTGGTCTTTCGGCGAGATCAAGAAGCCGGAGACCATCAACTACCGCACCTTCAAGCCGGAGCGTGACGGTCTGTTCTGCGCGCGCATTTTTGGCCCGATCAAGGACTATGAGTGCCTGTGCGGCAAGTACAAGCGCATGAAGTACAAGGGCGTCATCTGCGAGAAGTGCGGCGTCGAAGTCACGCTGTCGCGCGTTCGCCGCGAGCGCATGGGCCATATCGAGCTGGCGGCACCGGTCGCCCATATCTGGTTCCTGAAGTCGCTGCCGTCGCGCATCGGCACGCTGCTCGACATGACCCTGAAGGACATCGAGCGCGTCCTCTACTTCGAGAACTACATCGTCACCGAACCTGGCCTCACCGCGCTGAAGGAGCACCAGCTGCTCAGCGAGGAAGAGTACATGATCGCCGTCGACGAGTATGGCGAGGATTCGTTCACCGCCATGATCGGCGCCGAGGCCATTCATGACCTCCTGGCCGGCATGGACCTGGAGAAGATCGCCGGCGACCTGCGTTCGGAACTGGCGTCGACCACCTCCGAGCTGAAGCAGAAGAAGTATCTGAAGCGGCTCAAGGTCGTCGAGAACTTCATGGAATCCGGCAATCGTCCGGAATGGATGATCATGAAGGTGGTTCCGGTGATCCCGCCGGACCTGCGTCCGCTCGTCCCGCTGGACGGCGGCCGCTTCGCCACGTCGGATCTGAACGATCTCTATCGCCGCGTCATCAACCGCAACAACCGCCTGAAGCGGCTGATCGAGCTGCGCGCCCCCGGCATCATCGTGCGCAATGAAAAGCGCATGCTGCAGGAAGCCGTCGATGCGCTGTTCGACAACGGCCGCCGCGGCCGCGTCATCACCGGCGCCAACAAGCGCCCGCTGAAGTCGCTGTCCGACATGCTCAAGGGCAAGCAGGGCCGGTTCCGTCAGAACCTGCTCGGCAAGCGCGTCGACTATTCCGGCCGCTCGGTCATCGTGACCGGTCCGGAGCTCAAGCTGCACCAGTGCGGCCTGCCCAAGAAGATGGCGCTCGAACTGTTCAAGCCCTTCATCTACGCCCGTCTCGACGCCAAGGGTTACTCCTCGACCGTCAAGCAGGCGAAGAAGCTGGTCGAAAAGGAGCGTCCGGAAGTCTGGGATATCCTCGACGAGGTCATCCGCGAGCATCCGGTGCTGCTGAACCGTGCGCCGACGCTGCACCGTCTCGGCATCCAGGCGTTCGAGCCGATCCTGATCGAAGGCAAGGCGATCCAGCTGCACCCGCTGGTCTGCACGGCCTTCAACGCCGACTTCGACGGCGACCAGATGGCCGTTCACGTGCCGTTGTCGCTGGAAGCGCAGCTTGAAGCCCGCGTGCTGATGATGTCGACCAACAACATCCTGCACCCGGCTTCCGGCGCGCCGATCATTGTACCGTCGCAGGACATGGTTCTGGGTCTCTACTATCTCTCGATCGTCAACCAGAACGAGCCGGGCGAGGGCATGGTGTTTGCCGACATGGGCGAACTCCAGCACGCGCTCGAGACCAAGGCGGTGACGCTGCACTCCAAGATCAAGGGTCGTTTCCGCACGGTCGACGCCGAAGGCAAGGTCGTGTCAAAGATCCATGACACCACGCCTGGCCGCATGATCATCGGCGAGCTTCTGCCGAAGAACGTCAACGTGCCTTACGAGACCGCCAACCAGGAGATGACCAAGAAGAACATCTCCAAGATGATCGACACCGTCTACCGCCATTGCGGTCAGAAGGAGACGGTCATTTTCTGCGATCGCATCATGGCGCTCGGCTTCAGCCATGCCTGCCGTGCCGGCATTTCGTTCGGCAAGGACGACATGCTGATCCCGGATGCCAAGATCAAGCTGGTCTCCGACACCGAGGCTTTGGCCAAGGAATACGAGCAGCAGTACAATGACGGTCTGATCACGCAGGGCGAGAAGTACAACAAGGTCGTCGACGCCTGGGCCAAGTGCTCGGAAAAGGTCGCCGACGAGATGATGGCCCGCATCAAGGCGGTCGAGTTCGAGGACAATGGCCGTCAGAAGCCGATGAACTCGATCTACATGATGTCGCACTCCGGTGCGCGTGGCTCGCCCACCCAGATGCGCCAGCTTGCCGGCATGCGCGGCCTTATGGCCAAGCCGTCGGGTGAAATCATCGAGACGCCGATCATCTCGAACTTCAAGGAAGGCCTGACCGTGCTCGAGTACTTCAACTCGACCCACGGCGCCCGCAAGGGTCTGGCCGACACCGCCTTGAAGACGGCGAACTCGGGTTACCTCACCCGTCGTCTGGTCGACGTGGCGCAGGACTGCATCGTCAACTCCGTCGACTGCGGCACCGACAAGGGCCTCACCATGCAGCCGATCGTCGATGCCGGTCAGGTCGTTGCTTCGGTCGGCCAGCGCGTGCTGGGCCGTACGTCGCTCGACGACATCACCCATCCGGTGTCGGGCGAGATCCTGGTCAAGGCCGGAACGCTGATGGACGAGCGTGACGTGGAACAGATCGAAAAGGCCGGCGTCCAGTCGGTCCGCATCCGCTCGGCACTGACTTGCGAAGTCAGGGTTGGCGTCTGCGCGGTCTGCTATGGGCGCGATCTGGCCCGCGGCACCCCGGTCAACCAGGGCGAAGCCGTCGGCGTCATCGCGGCGCAGTCGATCGGCGAGCCGGGCACCCAGCTCACCATGCGTACCTTCCACATGGGCGGTACCGCGCAGGTGGTGGACAGCTCGTTCCTTGAAGCCTCGTATGAGGGCAAGGTCGAGATCCGCAACCGCAACGTGGTGCGCAACTCCGACGGCCAGCAGATGGTCATGGGCCGCAACATGGCGGTGCTGATCCTCGACGAAGCCGGCAAGGAGCGCGCCTCGCACCGTCTCACCTATGGTTCGCGCATCTTCGTGGACGATGGTGACAAGGTGAAGCGCGGCCAGCGTATCGCCGAGTGGGATCCCTACACGCGTCCGGTCCTCACCGAAATCGAGGGCAGGGTGTCGTACGAGGATCTGGTCGACGGCATTTCCGTTCAGGAAACGGCCGACGAGTCGACCGGCATCACCAAGCGTGAGGTCATCGACTGGCGCTCGACGCCACGTGGCAACGACCTGAAGCCGGCGATTGCGATCCAGGACGCCAAGGGCAAGGTCGGCAAGCTGTCCAAGGGCGGCGACGCCCGCTTCCTGCTCTCGGTCGAGGCCATTCTTTCGGTCGAGCCGGGTTCGCAGGTTCGCCCCGGCGACGTTTTGGCGCGTATTCCGATGGAAAGCGCCAAGACCAAGGACATCACCGGCGGTCTGCCGCGTGTTGCCGAACTGTTCGAGGCACGTCGTCCGAAGGATCACGCCATCATCGCCGAGATCGACGGCACGATCCGCTTCGGCCGCGACTACAAGAACAAGCGTCGCATCATCATCGAGCCGCATGACTCGACGCTTGAGCCGGTCGAATACCTGATCCCGAAGGGCAAGCCGTTCCATCTCCAGGACGGCGATGTCATCGAGAAGGGCGACTACATCCTCGACGGCAACCCGGCGCCGCACGACATCCTGGCGATCAAGGGCGTGGAGGCACTTGCTTCCTACCTCGTCAACGAGATCCAGGAAGTCTACCGTCTGCAGGGCGTGTCGATCAACGACAAGCACATCGAGGTGATCGTTCGCCAGATGCTGCAGAAGGTCGAGATCACGGTGCAGGGCGACTCGACCTACATCCCGGGCGATCATGTCGACGTGATCGAACTGGAAGAGGTCAACGAGCGTCTGGTCGAGGACGGCAAGAAGCCAGCCGAAGGCCTGCCGGTGCTGCTCGGCATCACCAAGGCATCGCTGCAGACGCCGTCCTTCATCTCGGCCGCCTCCTTCCAGGAGACGACGCGAGTGCTGACGGAAGCTGCCGTTGCCGGCAAGACCGACATGCTGCAGGGCTTGAAGGAAAACGTCATCGTCGGCCGGTTGATCCCGGCCGGTACCGGCGGCACGATGAGCCAGATCCGGCGCATCGCCACCTCGCGCGACGAACTGATCATCGACGAGCGCCGCAAGGCCTCGGGTGCGGAAGTCGCCGAGCCGATGCTGGCCGACATGACCACCGCCGCGCAGTAAGCGCGGACGGCAACGATCTCAGGCAATAAGGCCGTCGGGGCAACCCGGCGGCCTATTTTTTTGTGCTATTCGGACACCCTCTCGAAGCGAAGCAGATCGCCCGGCTGACAGTCGAGATAGTCGCAGATGCGCTCCAGCGTGTCGAACCGGATACCCTTGACCTTTCCCTGCTTCAAAAGAGAAAGATTGGCCTCGGTGATGCCGACATATTCGGCCAGGTCCTTTGACTTCACGTTTCGTTCGGCGAGGACGACATTGAGCCTGACCCTTATGGGCATGAGCTGATCCTCATCAGATGAATTGCGCGTTTTCTTCGGCGAGTGCCGATGCCTCGGCCATGACCCAGGTGATGACAGCAACGATGCAAGCTGCCAGCAAGGTCAGCATCGTGTCGCTGTCGAGACCGAGCGTCAGCCGGTGCTGGCCGGCAGGCGCGTCCCAGCTGAGCAGAACGGACAATGCCGCCGCCGAAACCGGTTTCAGCAAGGCGGATGCCAGCAGGCCGAGGCCAAAGTATCGCAAATTGCTGATGGCGCCCTGACCGAAGAAGTTGCCGGACGCGAAAGCGCCGAAGCAGCGCCTTGCGGCCATGAGCGCGAAGACGAGGCAGGCAAGCGGCACGAACGAGATCGCGAACCCGACCAGTCTTCGACCGAGGCCAAGCTCGCTCAGCCATTCCTGTGGGATTTGCGCATCGGCCGCGATCGAACTGGCGGAGACGCTGAGCCAGTAGAACAGCAGACCGATGGTCAGCAATATGGCGAGGACGACAAAACACCTCGCCAGCACTAGGCTGAAAAGTCGGATGCGTCTCAATCTAAGCTGGCGGGCAGGATCGGCAGGGACAGCCGTGATGACAGGTTCAATCATCGCCGTTATCACTCCATCGCAATGAATTATCGTTTTACAATAATCTATTTATGCGCAATGATGATTCTTGTCAATTCCTCATCACAGGAGAAACCTATGCCTTCGTTCAAACGCCGGATTGCCGTGGCAGCCATCGCGATTGTCGCCGCGTCCATAACGCCTTTTGCTGCCATCGCCCTCCCGTCGACAGCGACAGGCCGGATATTGGTGGGGCAGGTGATGGAAATGCTCGACAAGGCCGACACGAGCCCGGTCGCCAGGCAAACGCTGGTCGCCTATGTCGCCGGGGTTGGCGAAGCCGCCGGCGTGATCGCCGACACGATCGGCAATGGCGGCCTCGTTTCCTGCAAGAGTTCTTTCAGCCTGGATACACGAGCGGTGCGCGCCGCCCTTGAAGCGGGCGCCCCTCGTCAGGGTAACTGGTCTCAGACACCGGCGACGCCACTGATCATTGCCGACATGGTCAAGCGTGCCGGTTGCAGGACCAGGAATTGAGCCTGGCGATCCGCTGGTTCTCAGTCGCGCGACAATCCTGTCGCGCGACTATTCCCAACCTGCGACCGCCGCGCGATCAGCGAGTGCGGTTCCAGAGCTCAATCGAAAAACGCCTCGACTACGTTGCGCTTGCCGAGCATGAAGGCGTCAGCGACGTGCTGGAGCGGGGCCAGATCGACATCGGAAACGCCGGCGCGCACGATCTCGGCGAAGCGCTTGTAGAGCATCGGATATTCCGCTTCCGGCTCTTCGTGAATGACCTTGCCGTCGATGGCGAGCTTCGAGCCGCCGCCCGACAGCACCATGGCGCCCTTGTCGGTGTCGGCCAGGATGTCCCAGCTTTGCGGGCCTGTCTGCAGCC
>NZ_RZQE01000248.1:0-8473 GCF_004022955.1 Mesorhizobium sp. M7A.F.Ca.US.002.01.1.1
AATGCAAGGACGCTGCCGCTCTCGTCGGCAAGGGCGGCGCGGATCGCCTTGGCCATCGCGTCCTCGATGGCGATGCCGGCCGGCCGTTCGTCATAACGGATATCGACGGGAAAGGCGCGACCCTCGCTTTCGACGACCGGCGCGCCCGACATGAGTTTGGCGACGCGCGCGCCGTCGAGCGTCGCCGACATCACAGCCAAGCGCAGATCCGGCCTGAGCGCCCCCTGCACGTCGAGCGCCAGAGCGAGACCGAAATCGCCGTCGAGCGAACGCTCGTGGAATTCGTCGAAAATGACAGCCGAAACACCGGGCAGTTCGGGATCGTCGAGGATCATGCGCGCCAGCACGCCTTCGGTGACGACCACGATCCTGGTCTTTGCCGAAATGCGGTTTTCCATGCGCATGGCGTAGCCGACGGTGGCGCCGGGTTCCTCACCAAGCAACTCAGCCATCCGGCGAGCGGCGGCGCGAGCGGCGAGGCGGCGCGGTTCAAGCAGGATGATCTTGCCGGCGCCGAGCCAAGGCGCGTCAAGCAGCGCCAGCGGCACCAGCGTGGTCTTGCCAGCGCCGGGCGGCGCCACCAGCACGGCGCTGTTGCCATCGCCAAGCGCTTCCCTCAGCGCCGGCAGCACGACGGACACAGGAAGCTCCGGCAGGGGTTTTGTGGTCATGGCGCCCGCATATCAGCGGTTACGGCCACGGCGCAACCAGAGTCGGTTCAAAGCCGGGTACGCGAAAACGGGTTCCAGCGCACGGTCCCCAGCCGCGCTTCCTCACGCACCATGGTCAACAGGCCGGCGCCGCCAACGACCGCCAGGCCAACCAGCGACAGCCCGTCCGGATATTCCTGGAAAAACAACGCGCCGAGGATCACCGCCCAGGCGATCTGCGAATAATGCGTCGGCACGACCCGGTTGGCAGGCGCGTATTTCATGGCCAGCAGTTGAAGGAATTGTCCACCTGCTGTGAAGGCACCGGCCGCCACCAACCACAGCAACTGCTTGCCGTCGGGAACGGTGAACGAGGTGGCGGCGGCACCGATGCCGTTGAACAGCAGGCCGTAGCCGACCAGCACGCCGAGCATGGTGGTGCGCTTTTCCTGCTGCGCCAGCGAGCGCATCAGGATGACGCTGGTGGCGGCGAGGAAGGCAACACCGAAGGCGGCAAGGTGGCCGAGATTGAGCTCGCGAAAGCCCGGCCGCACCACCAGCATGACACCGGCGAAACCGGCGACCACCGCCAGCCAGCGCCAGGGGCCGACCTTCTCCTTGAGGATCACCGTGGAGAGAATGGTGACGCAGAGCGGCGCCAGGAATATCAACGCATAGGACTCGGCCAGCGGAATGGTGGTGAAGGCGTAGACACTGAGCACGCCGGAAGCGATGCCCGCCCAGGCACGCGCCTGCACCGCCCATGGCCTTCTGGTGCGCCAGAAATCGCGCCAACGTTCGCCCGCGGGCCGCGTGAAGAACAGGAAGAAGCCCGCGAACAAGGTTATGAAAAAGCCGATCTCGAAGATCGTGAGCTGACCGCCCAGGCTTTTGACAACGGCATCGCTACCCGAATAGCTTGCGTAGGCGATCAGGGCGAGCAGGATTCCGTTCGTCACGTTGTTCCAATTCCGGGGAGAGAGTGGTTTGAAAATCCTGGCGCTCGGTGCGCATCCGGACGACATCGAGATCTTCATGTTCGGTACGATGGCCGCCTATGCTGCGCAAGGCGCAGAACTCACTTTTGCCATGGCCACGGATGGTGCCAGGGGCGGCACAAGTGATCCCGCTGTTCTCGCTCGTGTCCGTCGCGACGAAGCAACGGCCGCGGCCGCGCTGGTAGGCGCAGTGCCACGCTTCCTCGACTTCCCGGACGGCGAGCTGGTGGCCGATGCAGCGCTGATTGGAGCTCTGAAAGCACTGATCGGTCAAATCGGCCCGGATCTGGTGATCACGCATGCGCCCAACGATTATCATGCAGACCATCGCGCGCTGTCGGACGGCGTTCGTATCGCGGCGTCTTTCGCCGTCCCAGTGCTGCATGCCGACACGATGGGCGGCACCGGTTTTTCGCCGACGCACTATGTCGACATTTCCGCCCATGCCGACGTCAAGGCCGAGGCGATCCGCATGCATCAATCGCAGGATCCCGACCGCTTCGTCGACATTGCGCGGACACAGAACGCCTTTCGCGCCGGCCAGTGCAACGGCGCGCAAGGCTCATCGGCCGAAGCCTTCCGTTTCGAACCGTCGTTCCCGTTCGCCGATATCCGCGCGCTGCTGCCGCCGGCGCCGGCGATCCGCAAGGTGATGGTGAGCACCAGAAGGGTAGATTGAAAGCCGAGCCTGCCCCACGTCCCGGTCAGAATCGGCCTGAACAGCTTCGGTAAACCAGCCAGCGACCCGCGCTTTTCCCAACGTTTTCAGACATCGCCATAAGCATGCTGCGGCGCAGCAACGAATTCGCTTGCCTTGTTTAGTAAAAATTGCATCACTAAACAAATTACTAAACATCTGCAGTGTAACCGCGCAGCCATGTTTGGGCCCCTGAGGAGAGGGGTTGAGGGCTTTTTGAAACCGTCATCCGGGCGCGTTTCGCAAATGGGAGGAAGTCATGAAATCGAGCTTGAAACTGGCGTTGGGACTGACCTCGGCAATCACAGCGTCGACAGCCGTCGCGAACGTCGCGCACGCTGAAGACCTGACCCTGTGCTGGGCCGCCTGGGACCCGGCCAACGCACTTGTCGAACTGTCCAAGGATTTTACCAAGGAAACCGGTATCGGCATGAAATTCGAGTTCGTGCCGTGGACCAACTATGCCGACCGTTTTCTCAACGAACTGAACTCGCACGGCAAATTGTGCGACCTGATCATCGGTGACAGCCAGTGGATCGGCGGCGCTGCCGAGAACGGCCATTACGTCAAGCTGAACGACTTCTTCGACAAGGAGAAGATCAGCATGGACGATTTCGTGCCGGCAACCGTCGTCGGCTATTCGGAATGGCCGAAGAACACGCCGAACTACTGGGCGCTGCCGGCCATGGGCGACGTCGTCGGCTGGACCTACCGCAAGGACTGGTTCTCCAAGCCGGAACTGCAGAAGGAATTCAAGGAGAAGTACGGTTGGGATCTCGGCCCGCCAACCACTTTCGACCAGTTGAAGCAGGTCGCCGAGTTCTTCCAGAAGCGCGAGATCGACGGCAAGACCGTCTATGGCGCCTCGATCTACACCGAGCGCGGCTCCGAAGGCATCACCATGGGCGCCATGGACGTGCTCTACAGCTATGGCTTCCAGTACGAAAACCCCAAGAAGCCCTATGAAATGGAAGGCTTCGTCAACTCCGACAAGTCGGTCAAGGGGCTGGAATTCTACAAGGCGCTCTATGATTGCTGCACGCCGCCCGGTGCCTCGAACAGCTACATGGGCGAAGGCGTCGATGCCTTCAAATCCGGCCAGGTGGCGATGCACATGAACTTCGCCTTCACATGGCCGGGCCTGCAGAAGGACGAGAATGTCGGCGGCGACAAGATCGGTTACTTCGTCAACCCGAAGGGTCCCGACGGCGAGCAGTTCGCCCAGCTCGGCGGCCAGGGTATCTCCGTGGTGTCCTATTCCGACAAGCAGGAGGCGGCGCTGAAATACATCAAGTGGTTCGCCAACAAGGATGTGCAGGCCAAATGGTGGTCGCTCGGCGGCTATTCGTGCCTCAACGCGGTGGTCAAGGATCCGAAGTTCCCGGCCAGCCAGCCCTATGCGCAGACCTTCCTCGACTCGATGGCAATCGTGAAGGACTTCTGGGCCGAGCCGAGCTACGCCCCGCTGCTGCAGGCTTCGCAGAAACGCTTCCACGACTATGTCGTCGCCGGCCAGGGTTCGGCCAAGGATGCGCTCGACGGCCTGGTCAAGGACTGGACCCAGGTCTTCCAGGACGATGGCAAGATGTAACCAGCTCCTCCCGAGCTAAGCCAAGCATCCCGTGCCGCCCCTTGGCACGGGATGCAGTTCAGATAAATTCCATGACAGAGACGACCAAGTGACCGAAGCAGGACTCACCATGCTCAATCGGACCGCGGAGAACGTTGCCCGGGCGACCCCGGAACCGTTGGCCCGCAAGGTCCGGGGCATCAGCGACAAGGGCCTCGCCTGGCTGTTCATCTCGCCGACGATCCTGTTGCTGCTGGCCATCAACATCTTCCCGCTGTTCTGGGCGATCTATCTGTCGTTCACCAACTACCGGGCCAACCGCCCGAACGAGGTGGTGAAAAATCTCGGCCTTGCCAACTACCAGCGCATCCTCGGCGACAAGGATATCTGGATCGCCATGCAGACGACCGCGCATTTCGTGTTCTGGACGATCCTTTTGCAGACGCTGATCGGCTTCACGCTGGCCTGGCTGATCGACAGGAAGTTCCGAGGCCACGCCTTCTGGACGACGCTGATCCTGGTGCCGATGATGCTGTCGCCGGCGGTGGTCGGCAATTTCTGGCGCTTCCTCTATGAGCCGCAGATCGGCCTGTTCGCCTATGCGATCTCCTTTGTCACGAGGATTCCGCCGACCGATATCCAGATGCTCTCCAACGTGTCGCTGGCGCCCTGGTCGATCATCATCGTCGATACCTGGATGTGGACGCCCTACGTGATGCTGATCTGCCTCGCGGGCCTCCGCTCCATCCCCGAATACATCTACGAGGCGGCCGAGGTCGACCGCGCCTCGAACTGGCGGCAGTTCTGGTCGATCACGCTGCCGATGGCGCTGCCCTTCATCATGCTGGCGGTGCTGTTTCGCGGCATCGAGAACTTCAAGATGTTCGACATGGTCAATCTGTTGACCGGCGGCGGGCCGGGCTCGACGACCGAGGTCGCCTCGATAACGCTGAAGCGGCAGGCTTTCGAAAGCTGGCGCACCGGTTATTCCTCGGCCTTCGCCATCATCCTTTTCGTGGCGGTGTTCGGCCTGGCCAACATCTACGTCAAGGCGCTCAACAAGGTGAAGCAGAGATGAGCCTGACCACAGCCCATTCGGTCGTCGCACCGAGCAGCAACTCGAAACGGATCGCCGGCACGATCATCGTGCTTTACGCACTGATCTCGATCGTGCCGCTGCTGTGGATCTTCGCCACCAGCTTCAAGACGCCGCCGGATTCGATTGCCTATCCGCCCAAGATCCTGTTCCAGCCCAGCCTCGAGGGCTACTGCAATTTGTTCACGACGCGGACCCGGCAGACGCCGGAATACATCAACTCGCTGGGCCCGGCGACGGGCTTCTGCGACGAGACCACGCGCAAGCGCAACATGGTGATCGCCGGTCCGTCCAATTTCCTGCCGCGCTTCGTCAATTCGCTGATCATCGCCTTCGGTTCGACCTTCTGCGCCGTCTTCCTCGGCACACTGTCGGCTTACGGCTTTTCGCGCTTCAAGGTGCCGCTCGCCGACGACCTCCTGTTCTTCATCCTGTCGACGCGCTTCATGCCGCCGATCGCCGTCGCCATTCCGATCTATCTGATGTACCGCGAGCTTGGCCTGTCGGACACCGCGCTCGGCATGATCCTGCTCTACACGGCGGTCAATGTGTCGCTGGCTGTCTGGCTGCTGAAGGGCTTCATCGACGAGATCCCGCGCGAATATGAAGAAGCGGCAATGATCGACGGCTACACGCGGCTGCAGGCCTTCTGGCGCACCGTGCTGCCGCAGGCGACGACCGGCATAGCCGCGACCGCCATCTTCTGCCTGATCTTCGCCTGGAACGAGTATGCGTTCGCAGCGCTCCTGACCTCCGGCACGGCGCAGACCGCGCCGCCCTTCATCCCGACCATCATCGGCGAAGGCGGCCAGGACTGGCCGGCGGTCGCGGCCGGCACGACGATCTTCCTGGTGCCGATCCTGGTTTTCACCATCCTGCTTCGCAAGCAATTGCTGCGCGGCATCACCTTCGGCGCGGTGCGCAAATGAGCTTGACCAAGCCTGGGAACCGCAAATCGCGCTGGCCGGCCTGGGCACGGCGCGGGCTGATGGAAAACATCGCGACAGCGCTGATCGCCATCGGCTTCCTGATGCTGTTCCAGCCCTTCGCGCTGTCGCTCTACACCTACTCCTTCATCACCATGCTCGCTGGCACCGTGATGTTCATCATCGTCTCCAAGTTCCCGGAATAATCATGGCCGAAATCCGTGTCCAGCACCTGAGAAAGGCTTTCGGCGATTTCGTCGCCGTGCAGGATTCCAACTTCGTCGTCGAGGATGGCGAGTTCTTCGTCATGCTCGGCCCGTCCGGCTGCGGCAAGACGACGACCTTGCGCATGATCGCGGGGCTTGAGCTGCCGACCGGCGGCCAGATCCTGCTCGGCGGCGACGACGTTACCATGCTGCGGGCCCGCGAGCGCGACATCGCCTTCGTCTTCCAGCTGTTCGCGCTCTACCCGCACATGAATGTGCGCAAGAACATCGGCTTCCCGCTGCTGGCGCAAGGCATGCCTTCGGCCGAAATCCGCACGCGGGTCGAGGAAACGGCGAAGCTGCTGCGCATCGACCATCTGCTCAACAAATCCGTCTCCGGACTTGCCGGCGGCGACCGCCAGCGCGTCGCGCTCGGCCGCGCCATCGTGCGGCGGCCAAAATGCTTCCTGATGGATGAGCCGCTGGGAACCCTTGACACCGAATTCCGCGATTTGATGGTCCACGAGCTGCGCGAACTGCACAACCGCATCCATGCCACGACGGTCTATGTCACGCACGACCAGATGGAAGCGATGTCGATGGCCGACAAGATCGCGGTGATGAACCATGGCGTCATCGAGCAGTTCGGAAGCCCGCGCGAAATCTATGACCGCCCGGCGACCATGTTCGTCGCCGACTTCATCGGCTCGCCACCGATGAACTTTTTGGGATTTGGCGGCGGGCTCGCCAAGGGCGCCAGGGAGATCATCGTGCAAGGCGCGAAGGTCGCGGTGCCGGAGGTGCGCGAGGACATCGCACCTGGCGACATGGCGCTCGGCATCCGCCCTGAACACATCCGCTTCGACGACGCCTCAAAATTGCGCGGCGCCATCTACGGCACCGAATATCTCGGCACCACGCAGATCGTCGCGGTGGAGACGGCGGATGGCATCATCAAGGCACGCGTACCGGCCGAAATCAGGCTCGCCACCGGCGACCATGTCGGCCTGACGCTGAGCAGCGCGCGGCTGTCGCTGTTCGAGAAGGGATCGGGCCGCGCGGTGAGAACCGCGATCCACGATGTCGCCTCGGAACGGAGGGCCCAGCATGGCTGAGGTGCACATCAAGAACGTGACCAAGAGTTTCGGCGACCATGTCGCCGTCGACGGCCTCGACCTGCACATAGCAGATGGTGAATTCGTCGTGCTGCTCGGGCCAACCGGGGCCGGCAAGACGACGACGCTGCGGCTCATCGCCGGGTTGGAACGGCCGGACAGCGGCACGATCGAGATCGGCGGACACAATGCCACGACGCTGTCGCCGGCCGAGCGCGACACCGCCTTCGTCTTCCAGCAATATTCGCTCTATCCGCATCTGTCGGTCTTCGACAATCTCGCCTTTCCGCTGCGCTCGCCGGCGCGGAAAATGCCGGAAGACCAGATCCGCCGCCGGGTCGAGGAGGTGGCGAAGATGGTGCGCATCCATCACAAGCTCGCCAACCGCTCGACCAAGCTTTCGGGCGGCGAAATGCAGCGCGTCGCCATCGGCCGCGCGCTGGTGCGCAAACCGTCCATCTATCTGATGGACGAGCCGCTGTCATCGCTCGACGCCAAGCTGCGGGCGGATCTGCGGCTCGAGCTGAAGCGCATCCAGACCGAGCTCGGCGCCACCATGCTCTACGTCACCCACGACCAGATCGAGGCGATGACGATGGCAGACCGCATCGGCATCCTCACCGAGGGCGTGCTGGTGCAGATCGGCTCGCCGCGCACCATCTATTCAGAGCCGGCAAACCTGCATGTCGCGGCGAGGCTCGGCCAGCCGGCGATCAATCTTCTGCCGACCGGGCTGCTGCCTGACGGCGGCGCACCGGCCGGCACCAAGACGATCGGCGCGCGCACCGAGCATCTGACGATCGCGAAGGCCGCGAATGGCCATGCTGACGGCGTTGTCGACTGGGTCGAGCATCTCGGTGACCAGAACCATTTGCATGTGACGGTAGGCACCAAGAAACTGGTGACGCTGACCGATCCCGACACGGATCTGGCGCAGGGCGACAAAGTGGTGATCCGCTACCGGGCGCCGCTGTATTTCGGCGCCGATGGACAGCGATTGATGTGAGCGGTTTTCGGTGATTCAGCACCGGTTTTGACTTTGCCAGTACGGGACGAATCGATGAAGCACTTTTTCAATCGCAGGGAAACGATCGTCACCGAGGCGCTGGACGGCCTGCTACGAACCATTGGCTCCGGCGATCTCGCGCGCCTCGACGGCTATCCCGAGATCAAGGTCGTCCTGCGCGCCGACTGGGACAAGACGAAAGTCAGTGT
>NZ_RZQE01000249.1:0-8465 GCF_004022955.1 Mesorhizobium sp. M7A.F.Ca.US.002.01.1.1
GATCAGGCCGCCGGGGATCGACACCGCGACGCCGACATCGGCGTGCTTGTGCTTGACCATGGCGCTTTCAGTCCACGAGGCATTGGCATCGGGCACCGCCTTCAGCGCCATCGCCATCGCCTTGATCACCATATCGTTAACCGACAGCTTGTAGGCCGGAGCATCACCCTTGTCGGTCTTCTTCACCGGGGCTGCCGCATTGATCTGCGTGCGCAGCGCCAGCAGCGCATCGAGCTCGCAGTCGAGCGTCAGGTAGAAATGCGGAATGGTGGTCTTGGCCTCGACCAGGCGGCGCGCAATGGTCTTGCGCATATTGTCATGCGGGACGAGGTCGTAGGAGCCCTGTTCGAACAGTTTCAGCACCTGATCGTCCGACATCGCCTTTACCGGCGCGGCGGGAGCAGCAGCGGGCGCGCCAGCCGGAGCCTTGGCGGCAGGCGCCGCCTGGGCGCCGCCACCGGCAATCGCCGCGTCGACATCCGCCTTCACCACCCGGCCATGCGGACCGGTGCCGGTCACGGCAGACACATCGACACCGGCTTCCTTGGCTATGCGACGTGCGAGCGGCGACGCGAAGGTGCGTCCTTCCGGCGACTGGCTGATCTCCCCCCTTGTGGGAGAGATGGCCGGCAGGCCAGAGGGGGGCGTCTCGCGCTGAGAGGACGGCGGGACAGCGCCCCCCTCTGTCGACTTCGTCGACATCTCCCCCACGGGTGGGGAGATTGGCGCCTTGTCCTGCTTGGCCTCGGCTTTCGCTGGAGCAGCATCGCCCCCGCTTTTCGCGGCAGCGCCTGCATCCTCACCTTCGGCAGCGAGCACGGCGATCAGAGCGTTGACCTTGACGCCTTCGGTGCCGGCGGGAACGACGAGCTTTGCGACCGTGCCCTCATCGACAGCCTCGACTTCCATCGTCGCCTTGTCGGTCTCGATCTCGGCAATGACATCGCCCGGCGAAACCTTGTCGCCTTCCTTGACGAGCCACTTAGACAGATTGCCCTCTTCCATCGTGGGCGACAGGGCCGGCATGGTGATGTTGATTGGCATTTTGTCCTCCCGCCCGGTTCAGCGATATGTGACGGCTTTGACCGCCTCGATGACTTCGCCGACGTTCGGCAAAGCCAGTTTCTCCAGGTTGGCGGCATAGGGCATCGGCACATCCTTGCCGGCGATGGTGATGACCGGCGCGTCGAGGAAATCGAAGGCGCGCTGCGACACCTGGTTGGCGATATGGTCGCCGACCGAGTTCTGCGGATATCCCTCTTCGACAACGATCAGCCGGTTGGTCTTCTTGACCGAGGCGATGATGGTGTCGAGATCGAGCGGCCGGATCGTGCGCAAGTCGATGATCTCGGCATCGATGCCCAAGCCGCGCAGCTCGGCTTCCGCCTTGACCGCATAGGTCATGCCGATGCCGAAAGAGACGATGGTGACGTCCTTGCCGGTCTTGTGGATGCGCGCCTTGCCGATCGGCAGCACGAAATCATCCAGCTTCGGCACGTCGAAGGACTGGCCATAGAGGATCTCATTCTCGAGGAAGATGATCGGATTGGGATCGCGGATCGCCGCCTTCAACAAGCCCTTGGCGTCGGCGGCGGTGTAGGGCATCACCACTTTCAGGCCCGGAATGTGGCTATACCAGGCGGCGTAGCACTGCGAGTGCTGTGCGGCGACGCGTGCGGCGGCGCCGTTCGGTCCACGGAAAACGATCGGCGCACCCATCTGGCCGCCAGACATGTAGAGCGTCTTGGCGGCGGAGTTGATGATCTGGTCGATCGCCTGCATGGCGAAGTTGAAGGTCATGAACTCGACGATCGGCTTCAGGCCGGCCATCGCCGCGCCGACGCCGACGCCGGCAAAGCCATGCTCGGTGATCGGCGTGTCGACGACGCGCCGCGGCCCGAATTCCTGCAGCAGCCCTTGCGTGATCTTGTAGGCGCCCTGGTATTCGGCGACCTCCTCGCCCATGACGAAGACATCGCCGTCGCGGCGCATTTCCTCGGCCATCGCATCGCGCAGCGCTTCGCGCACCGTGGTCGAGACCATCTCCGTGCCGGCCGGAATGTCCGGATCGGCGGCGATTTCCGTCTTCGGTGCAGCAGCCACCGGCGCGGCAGCCGGTTTTGCGGCCTCCGCCTTGTCCTCCGCCGCGGCTGGAGCCTCTGCCTTTGCCGGTGCTTCCGCCTTGGCGGGAGCCGAGGACTTGCCGATATCGCCGGCACTTTCGCCGTCCTGCAGCAAAACGGCAATCGGTGTGTTGACCTTGACGCCTTCGGTGCCGGCGGCGATCAGGATCTTGCCAAGCGTGCCTTCGTCGACGGCCTCGACTTCCATCGTCGCCTTGTCGGTTTCGATCTCGGCGATGACGTCGCCGGCGACGACCTTGTCGCCCTCATTCTTCAACCACTTGGAAAGATTGCCCTCTTCCATGGTCGGCGAGAGAGCGGGCATGAGAATTTCGATCGGCATGTCCTTGCCCTCCCGTTACAATACGATATCGGTCCAGAGCTCGGACGGATCCGGCTCTGCATCGTTCTGGGCAAATTCGGCGGCGTCAGCGACGATGTCGCGGACCTCCTTGTCGATGGTCTTAAGCTCGTCCTCGGTTGCCCACTTCTTCTCGATGAGCCGCGCCTTGACCTGTTCGATCGGGTCATGGTCGGAGCGCATCTTCTGCACTTCTTCCTTCGAGCGGTATTTCGCCGGATCGGACATCGAGTGACCGCGATAGCGATAGGTCTGCATTTCGAGAATGATCGGCCCGTTGCCGGCGCGGCACCATTCGGTCGCCTGGTCGCCGGCGGCCTTGACAGCGCGCACGTCCATGCCGTCGACCTGGATGCCGGGAATCTTGAACGAAGCGCCACGGTGCGAAAAATTGGTTTCCGCCGAAGAGCGCGACACCGAGGTGCCCATGGCATACCGGTTGTTCTCGATGATGTAGATCACCGGCAGCTTCCACAGCGAGGCCATGTTGAAGCTTTCATAGACCTGGCCCTGGTTGGCCGCACCGTCGCCGAAATAGGTCAGCGAGACATTGTTGTTGTCGCGGTAGCGGTTGGCGAAGGCCAAGCCTGTGCCGAGCGACACCTGGGCGCCGACGATGCCGTGGCCGCCATAAAAGTGCTTTTCCTTGGAGAACATGTGCATGGAGCCACCCTTGCCCCGTGACAGGCCGCCGCGACGCCCGGTCAGCTCGGCCATGACGCCGCGCGGCGACAGCTCCATCGCCAGCATGTGGCCGTGGTCGCGATAGGCGGTGATCATCTGATCGCCGTCGATCAGCGCCATCTTCATGCCGGTGACGACCGCTTCCTGGCCGATATAGAGGTGGCAGAAGCCGCCGATGAAACCCATGCCGTAGAGCTGGCCGGCCTTTTCCTCGAAACGACGGATGAGCAGCATGTGCCGGTAAGCGGCAAGCTCTTCGTCCTTGGTGAATTCGACAGGTTTAGAGGCCGAAAGCCCCGATTTGCCGTCGGATTTGGATTTGGCAGGCGCTTTTCTGGCGGCGGTGGCCATGCATCACTCCCTGTTGGCGTCTCTTCGTGGACATTAGAGCAGGATGAAATCTGCTCTGGGGAGATCAGCTCCTCCCCACCGATTTTAGGGAGGCTAACACGCGTCAAAGCGTTGCGCCATGCCGAATTTGCATAGCTGGCATGCGCCTAAGTGATTAAAATCATTGAAAATATTGGTGATTAACTTGAAATCAGTTATTTTGCCGAGGTCGGCAACATAATGGTGATTTCGTCAGCTTGGGACAGATTGAGCGCCTTGCGCGCCTGCTCATCGAGCATGTCCTTCTCGAGCGTGCCTTCATGCATCAGCCGAACGCGGCGCTCGAGCTCCATGCGGCGCGCCTTGATCGCATCGAGCTGGCCCTGCAGCGCAACCGTCTGGGCTTCCAGCTGATATTTCGAGTAGATACCGAATTCGCCGTGATAGGCATGAAAGCCGAAATAGGCCAGGAACGCCACGCAAAGCGAGGGAATGATCAGCCGGCCGGTGTTTCTCTGCTTGTGCTGACGCGTCCACATCGCCCGATTCCTCTAGAGCATGATGCCGAAAAGTGTGAAGCGGTTTTCGGACGACATCATGCTCTATCTCTTTGATTTAGAGTCGGATTCAGATTTCAGGTCGAACAGACCTGAGATCATCCGGCTCTAGCCCGCGAACTCAGGCGGCTCACGATCTTTCTCGCCCGATTGTGCTTAACGGACGGTTACGGGTGACCTGTTTGGCGGCGCCGAAACGAAAAAGGGCGGGAATGCTCCCGCCCTTTTGTCCGGTATCGATGAGCCGGTGTTTCCGGATCAGCCCTTGACCACCGACTTGCCGGCGTAGCTTGCCTGCTTGCCGAGCTCTTCCTCGATGCGGATCAGCTGATTGTACTTGGCCATGCGGTCCGAGCGCGACAGCGAGCCGGTCTTGATCTGTCCGCAATTGGTGGCGACGGCGAGATCGGCAATGGTCGAATCCTCGGTTTCGCCCGAGCGGTGCGACATCACGGCGGTGTAGCCGGCCTTGTGCGCGGTCTCGACGGCGTCGAGCGTTTCCGTAAGCGAGCCGATCTGGTTGACCTTGACCAGGATCGAGTTGGCAACCCCCATGCGGATGCCGTCGCGCAGCCGCGCCGTGTTGGTGACGAACAAATCGTCGCCAACCAGCTGCGTCTTCTTGCCGATCAGGTCGGTCAGGTACTTCCAGCCTTCCCAATCGTCCTCGGCAAGACCGTCCTCGATCGAGATGATCGGATAGTCGGTGGCAAGCTTGGCCAGGTATTTGGCCTGGGCCTTGGGATCGCGCGTCTTTTTCTCGCCTTCATAGACGTAGTTGCCGTCCTTGAAGAACTCGGTCGCGGCGCAATCGAGGCCGAGCGCGATCTCGTCGCCCGGCCTGAAGCCGGCCTGCTCGATCGATTCCATGATGAAATCGAGCGCCACCGGAGCGCTTTTCAGGTTCGGGGCAAAGCCGCCCTCGTCGCCGACATTGGTGTTGTGGCCGGCATCCTTCAGTTTCTTGCGCAGCGTATGGAAGATTTCCGAACCCCAGCGGACACCTTCGCGCAGCGTCGGCGCGCCGATCGGCAGGATCATGAATTCCTGGAAATCGATCGGGTTGTCGGCATGCGCGCCGCCATTGATGATGTTCATCATCGGTACCGGCAGGAGATGCGCCTTGGTGCCTCCGACATAACGGTAGAGCGGTAGGCCGGCGGCATCAGCGGCCGCCTTGGCCACCGCCAGCGAAACGCCGAGAATGGCGTTGGCGCCAAGCCGGCTCTTGTTGGGCGTGCCGTCGAGCTCGATCATGGTCTGGTCGATATGAATCTGGTTTTCGGCTTCCATGCCGCCGATGGCCTCGAACAGCTCGCCGTTCACCGCCTCGACGGCTTTGAGCACGCCTTTGCCGAGATAGCGGGCGCCGCCGTCGCGCAGTTCGACGGCCTCGTGGGCACCGGTCGAAGCACCCGACGGCACCGCCGCGCGGCCCATCGAGCCGTCTTCGAGAATGACATCGACCTCGACGGTCGGATTTCCACGGCTGTCCAGGATTTCACGCCCGACAATGTCGACGATGGCGGTCATTTGCGATGTCCTCGATTGATCTGAAGAATGCCGCACGTCTTAGCCAAAGTGCTGCAAAAGGCAATCGGCCCGCTGGCAATTATTGCCGCGGCATCGGCCTCCGAACGATTCACGAAGCGCAAATCGCCGTCATCATAAGTCATGTACGGTCGGCTGACTTCCGGTTAAGGTGCAGCGCGCGGGGCGAAACAGGAGGAGTTTCGCCATGTCTCAGTTGAGCGGTATCGTGAGTCTGTTTCTGATCGCGGCGGCATTCCTGACGTCATGCGACAATCAGCAGTCGCCGCCGAAGGCGATGGCCCCCTTACACGTCAGCGAATAAGCCGGAATCCAAAGCGGCCCCGTCTCTCCCGACGGGGCCGCTTTGTCGTTGTTGTTAATGCCAGTAAGGCGTGACCTTGTAATAATTGTAGGATTCGTCGCGCGCCGCCTCGCCATCGGCACCGGTCAGTTCGTTGATCGAATAGGCCGGTGCCGCCATGAGTTGTTCCTTGGAAAACGGTACGACATAACCGCCCTTGTCCTCATCATAGTCGAGGCTTGCCCACGGAATGGCGTGATATTTCTCGCCGATGCCAAGGAAGCCGCCAAAACCGATGACCGCGAACATGATGCCGTTCGCCATCTTGTCGAGCATCACATCCTCTATACTGCCGATGCTTGTGCCTTCGGTGTTGTAGACCGATGTGCCGATGACCCGCGAAGCGGCGATGGCTTGGGTGTGGCCAGTCTGGGTTGCCATGATTGTGCTCCTCATTGTGGTTTCGAACCATAATTGGACAATGAGGGGCGCGGGCGAAGGTTCCCGACTTTTTCGGCGTCGACCGATCACTCCGCGAGGATGAAGGTAACCTTCATGTTGACGCGATAAGCAACGATCTTGCCGTCCTGGACGACGATCTTCTGGTCCTGGATCCAGGCGCCCTCGACGTTCTTCAGCGTTTTGGATGCGCGCGCAATTCCCTGTTCGATGGCGTCCTGAAAGCTCTTCTTCGACGACGATGTGATTTCGGTGACGCGGGCGACAGACATGGCTTCCTCCTGCCAAAACGCTCATTTGCCGGTCGAGCGTACAGGCGGCTTGCGCCGTCCACAAGCATCGGCGGTCGACAGAGGATATCTCCGGCCTAGAGACCCTTGGCGATGCGGTCGAATGCCATCAGCCGCTCGAGTAAAGCGGGCATGTCCTTCAACGGCAGCATGTTGGGGCCGTCGGAAGAGGTCGAGTTGTCAGGATCCTGATGGGTCTCGATGAAGACGCCGGCAACGCCGACAGCGACGGCCGCGCGCGCCAGCGTCTCGACAAAACGACGTTCACCGCCCGAGGAACCGCCCTGCCCGCCCGGCTGCTGCACCGAATGGGTCGCATCGAAGATCACCGGCGCGCCGATCTCTGCCATGACAGGCAAAGCGCGCATGTCGGAGACCAGCGTGTTGTAGCCGAAAGAAGCACCGCGCTCGGTGGTCAGCACATTGGCATTGCCGGATCCGGTGATCTTGGCGACGACGTTCTTCATGTCCCAGGGGGCAAGGAACTGTCCCTTCTTCACGTTGATGACCTTGCCGGTTTTCGCCGCGGCGACCAGCATGTCGGTCTGGCGCGACAGGAAAGCCGGAATCTGCAGGACATCGACATGCGGCGCCACGATGGCGCACTGCTCCTCGGTGTGGACATCGGTCAGCACCGGGAGCGAAAATTCCTTGCGCAGTTCGTCGAAGACGGGAAGTGCCGCGTCCATGCCGGCGCCGCGCGTCGCCGACAGCGAGGTGCGGTTGGCCTTGTCGTAGCTGGTCTTGTAGACGAGGCCTATTCCGAGCCTGCCGGTCAGTTCCTTCAGCGCGCCGGCCATGTCGAAAGCGTGCTGACGCGACTCGAACTGGCACGGGCCGGCGATCAGCGACAGAGCCGCCTTGTTGTCGAAGACGACATTGCCGACAATTACCGCTGAATTGGGCGCGACGGGCTTGTTCATTTGGTCTCCCGGAAGATGAAAGCCGCGCCCTGTCCGGGTGCAGGCTGCACGACAATATCATTGCCCGCTATATCGTGTTGGATGGAATTGGCCGCAAGCAGCCTCGATGTCACATCGGCGTTCCGAACCGAAAAGACCACCGCTGCGAAGCGTAGATCTGTCGGCGCGCCGGCCGGCAGGCCAAAGCGCGCGGTGAAAGCCGCGCGGTCAAGCATGCTCAAATCTGCATTCGGCAGGGAAAACATGCCGCCCTGCCTTTCGGCGGCCGGATTATCCACCGTGACAGAAATCAACTCATGCTGCTTTCCAGGCGCATCGCTGACCGCCAAGATCTCGACAATTCCGGTCGCGCCGTTGGCGTGGGCCTGCAAAGCCGCGCGGTCGACATCAGGCGCGTTGACCCGCTCGCAGGCAAACAGGAAGGCGTCCGTGGCTTCGGCTCCGGCCGCGAAAGCGAGCTTGAACGATGCGATGTCGCTCTTGCCGGCCGGGTCGGTGAAAGCGCGCGAAAAACCCAGCATGTCTCCAGCCGAGATGCCGGCATCGACATAGCGTGCATGGTCGGCATCGGCATTGCCCGTACCTAGAACAATGGCGGAAAACCCCTCGTCGCCGTTGCTGTCGCGATAGGCGCGATCACGCGTGACGAAGACATTGCCGTCCGCGATAGCCTTTGCCGCCACCTGCTCGTCGCCGACCGCCAGCGGTTCGAGATACGTGCCGTCGGCCAGGAAAACACAGCAGTTTTCCGTTCCGAAGGGATGGATGCCGGTCGGGGCCACGACGAAGCCAAGCGCGGCGAGCCGGGCTCGCGCCACCTCAAGGCCCTGCGTTGGCAGCACCAGGTGATCGAGCGGATGAGTGCCAGTGATGGTTCGGGTCATGCAGCCGCGATGTGCATCAT
>NZ_RZQE01000024.1:0-30087 GCF_004022955.1 Mesorhizobium sp. M7A.F.Ca.US.002.01.1.1
GCTTTCAATACGGGATCAACGTCTGGAACCGCTCCTTCTTCGACGCCATCGAGCAACGCAACGCCCACACCGTCTATGTGCTTAGCGCCATATTCCTGCCGCTCGTCGCTGGAAGCGCGGGCCTTGTGGTCGCGCAGGTCTATCTGCGCATGACGATCCAGCGCCGCTGGCGTTCCTGGCTGACCACCGCCGTCATCGCACGCTGGCTTGCCAATGGCCGCTACTACCAGTTGAATCTCGTCGCCGGCGACCACTCGAACCCCGAAGCCCGCCTCACGGAGGATCTGCGGATCGCCACCGAGTCACCCGTCGATTTCATCTCGGGCGTCCTCAATGCGTTCCTGTCGGCCTCGACCTTCATCGTGGTGCTGTGGACGATCGGCGGCGCGCTCACTTTGCCGATCGGTGGCGAAAACCTGACCATTCCCGGCTTCCTCGTCATCACCGCGGTCATCTATGCCGCCATCACCTCCACGTCGATGGTGGTCATCGGCCGGCATTTCGTCCGCCTCTCCGAGCAGAAGAACCAGGCGGAAGCCGAATTCCGCTACACGCTGACGCGGGTGCGCGAAAACGGCGAGAGCATCGCATTGCTTGGCGGCGAGGAGGAGGAGCGCAGCGGCATCGACAGGAATTTCGGTCATGTGCTCAGGCAATGGGCGCTGCTGACGGGCCAGCACATGCGCACGGCGCTGGTGTCGCAGGGGTCGAGCCTGTTTGCGCCGGTCGTGCCGGTCCTGCTCTGCGCGCCGAAATTCCTCGAAGGCTCGATGTCGCTCGGACAGGTGATGCAGGCTGCCTCCGCCTTCGCCATCGTGCAGGGCGCGTTCGGATGGCTGGTCGACAACTACCCGCGTCTTGCCGACTGGAACGCCTCGGCGCGGCGCATCGCCTCGCTGATGATGTCGCTCGACGGGCTCGAGCGTGCGGAGCAGAGCGACGCGCTCGGACGCATCCAGCACGGCGAAACCGAAGACGGTGCGATGCTCAGCCTCGACGATCTCTCCGTCACGCTCGACGACGGCACCTCCGTGGTCAAGGAAACCGAGGTTGCGATCGAACCGGGCGAGCGTGTGCTGGTGGCTGGCGAATCCGGTTCCGGCAAGTCGACGCTGGTGCGGGCCGTTGCCGGCCTGTGGCCGTGGGGCGGCGGCAGCGTCAATTTTCATGCCGACAGGCGACTGTTCATGCTGCCGCAACGCCCCTACATTCCCTCGGGCACGCTTCGCCGCGCGGTCGCCTATCCCGCGGCCGCGGACAAGTGGACGATCAAACAGATCAAGGCCGCCCTGGACAAGGTCGGCTTGGCCTATCTTGCCGAAAGGATCAAGGAAGAAGCGCCATGGGACCAGACGCTGTCGGGCGGCGAAAAGCAGCGTCTCGCTTTCGCGCGCCTGCTGCTGCACCGCCCCGATATCGTCGTGCTGGATGAAGCAACCTCGGCGCTCGACGAGAAGAGCCAGGACGCCATGATGGCGACGGTGATCCGCGAATTGCCCGATGTCACCATCATCAGCGTGGCGCACCGTGCCGAGCTGGAAGCCTTCCACAGCCGCAAGATCACCCTCGAACGGCGCGAGGGCGGCGCCAAGCTTGTCAGCGACATCAACCTCGTGCCGCGCAAGCGCAACCTGCTGAAGCGCGCCTTGTGGGGCTCCGGCAGTCGGGTCGAAAGGGCGCGCAAGGAGTAAGGCGCCGCTGCCCCGGGCTCCGCGCAACTATGATGCGTATATGTCCTTGTAGGTGTCGCGCAGCAGGTTCTTCTGTACCTTGCCCATGGTGTTGCGCGGCAGTTCATCGACGAAGATCACGCGCTTCGGATGCTTGTATTTCGCCACCCGTCCGGCGATCGCGCCGAGAATTTCGGCACCGGTGATCCGCGATGACGGCGCCCGCACGACGACGGCGGTGACGCCTTCGCCGAAATCCGGATGGGCAACGCCGATGACGGCGCTTTCGCTAACCCCGTCGAGCGCATCGATCTCGCTTTCGAGCTCCTTCGGGTAGATGTTGTAACCGCCCGATATGATCAGGTCCTTGCCGCGACCGACGATGTGGACGTAGCCGTCGGCGTCGGTCATGCCGAGATCGCCGGTGATGAAAAAACCGTCGGCGCGGAATTCCGCCTTGGTCTTCTCCGGCATGCGCCAATAGCCGCCGAAAACATTTGGGCCCTTCACCTCGATCATGCCGACCTCGCCCTGCGCAAGCGCTGCGCCACTGTCTGGATCGGCGATGCGAAGCGTGACGCCGGGCAAGGGGAAACCGACGGTGCCGGCGCGCCGCTCGCCCTCATAGGGGTTCGAGGTGTTCATGTTGGTCTCGGTCATGCCGTAGCGTTCGAGGATCGCGTGGCCGGTGCGCTCGCGCCAGGCCTTGTGCGTCTCGGCCAGCAGCGGCGCCGACCCGGAAATGAACACACGGATGTTTTTCGCCGCCTCATGGTCCAGCCCCTCATGCTGCAGCAGGCGCACGTAGAAGGTCGGCACCCCCATCAAGGCCGTGGCACGCGGCAGCAGCGAGACGATGCGGGCCGGATCGAACTTCTGCTCGAACAGCATCGAGGCGCCGGCCATCAGGACGACGTTGGTGGCGACGAACAGGCCGTGCGTGTGGAAGATCGGCAATGCGTGGATCAGCACGTCGTCTCCGGTGAAACGCCAGTGCTCGACCAGCACGCGCGCGTTCGAAGCAAGGTTCTCGTGGCTGAGCATGGCGCCTTTCGAACGGCCGGTGGTTCCCGACGTGTAGAGGATTGCCGCGAGGTCATCCGACCCGCGCGCCACGTCATGAAAATCCGTCGGCAGCCGCGAGGCCTGCTCGGTCAGCGATCCCCGGCCATCGCGGCCGAGCGTGACGGTGACGGCGCCCGTCTTTTCCGCCAGCGCGCCGATGTCGGCCGCTCTTGCCGGATCGCAGACGACTAGGCGTGGTTCCGCGTCGCCGAAGAAATACTCCAGCTCAGCCAGCGTGTAGGCGGTGTTGAGCGGCAGGAAGACGGCGCCGGCGCGCAGGCAGGCGAGATAGAGCATGACCGCTTCCGGGCTCTTCTCGACCTGCACGGCAACGCGGTCACCGGGCTCGACATCCAGTTGCAGGAGCGCATGCGCAAGCTGCGCCGAGCGGGCCAGCATATCGCCATAGGTGATCGAGCGGCCATCATCGGTTTCCATCAGCAAGCGCGCTGGCGCCGGCATCCGGAACCGGAACGCATCGAACAGATGATTGCTCATGAAGGCTTCCCTGGGGTGCTGCGGCGCTGAGCATGCGCCTGTCGCGGCATGCCTCGGCGGCGAGAGTTCGCGGTTCTTGGCCGCGCCGTCAAGCCCGCCGACAGCGGTTCACGCCGGCCGCGCCGACGCAGGTTGCGTGCAAGAAACGAGCACAAGAGACCCGCCAGGAAACGACTGCTATCGCCGAGCGCGTTTGCCGGCGATTTCTTTCGTTTCCTCGTCCTGCTCGAAGCGCTTCATGCACATGGCCGCAGTCAACCGGTAGTGGTTGAGCAGGGCCTCGACGGCACCGTCGGCATTGCCGTCCAGGGCATATTCGGCGATCAGACGATGCTCGCCGAAATCGTCGCGCTGGACGCCTTCGCCATCATTGGCCATTTGCCGGTAGCGATAGGCGTGATCGGAGAGCTGGTCGCAAAACCCCACCAGCCATTGCGACCGGCAGGCCGAAATCAGCACCCTGTGGAAGATGCGATGCAGCCTCTCCCAATCGGGATTGAGCGAGAAGAGATTCTGCGGTGCCAGGCGTGACGCGCGTCCCAGGCGATGCAGCGCCAGCACGAGCTGTTCTTCCCATTCGGCGGTGCGGTGGGTGATGGATTCGCGAAGCGCTCGCTCCTCGAGCCAGCAGCGGGTGCGCGTCAGCTCCTCGAGTTCCGAGGCGCTGACCGGCATGATGAAGAAGCCGCGCTGGTCGTGCCGGCCGAGAAGCCCTTCCGAGGCGAGGCGATTGAGGGCTTCGCGGACAGGCGAGGCGCCGGCTCCATATTTGGAGACCACCCACTCGACCCGCAGCTTGCTCTCGGCTTCAAGGACACCGCCGAGAAGATCGTCCCGCAATTGCTGATAGACCGTAGTGGCAAGCGTGCTCTTCGGTCCGGCAGCGTCGTCGTTCAGATTGGCAGCTCCGTATGTCAAAGCGACTCCTTGTCCCCAGGACTTGTCCCGGGCGATTCGAGTCCGAAAGCATTCGCCTTCTCGTACTTGTACCATACAGCGCGAAGATTCGCCTGCTCAAGCAGAAGATCACGTTATTGTACTTTAGCACAAAGGAATATGCGGCATTTCGGAGTTCAGTGCTGTAATTCCGCGCTTTTTCACAACCTGCGGGCACTTAACATGTTTTGTATGCACGCAGGAGAATCTGTTCTTTTTGTTCTTTTGTATTCGCGCGAGATCAACTGTCTGCTTTGGGCATAGACGACGGAGCTGAAAACCGAATCAGGCAATCGCTCACATCCGATGCCGTTGCCCCAAAAGCTTCACAAACCCGCCCGGCACCAGAACCTTTAGCCGGCATGCAGGGCTGACGCGGGAACACTGCTGGTCAACCGGCTGCCTTATCGGCTGCCGTCCTGATTGCCTGGATGTTCTGCCGATAAGCCTCGACGCTGCCGCCTTTGAAGATGGCGGCGCCCGCCACCAGCACATCGGCGCCGGCAGCGGTGACCAGCGGCGCGGTTTCGGCTGAAACACCGCCGTCGATCTCGATTCGGATCGGCCGGCCTCCGACGAGGGCCTTGACCCGCTTCACCTTGTCGACGATCGCTGGGATGAAGGCCTGGCCGCCGAAGCCCGGATTGACGGTCATGATCAGGATCAGGTCGAGCCGGTCGAGCACGTATTCGACCACGCTTTCCGGCGTCGCCGGATTGAGCGACACACCGGCCTTTTTGCCAAGGTTCCTGATGGTCTGCAGCGAGCGGTCAAGATGCGGGCCGGCCTCGGCATGGACGGTCAAACCGTCGCAGCCGGCCTCGGCGAAAGCGGCCAGATAGGGGTCGGCCGGGGCAATCATCAGATGGCAGTCGAAGAAGGCCTTGGTGCGGTTGCGGATCGCCTTGATCACTGGCGGGCCAAAGGTGATGTTGGGCACGAAATGCCCGTCCATAACATCGAGATGTATCCAGTCGGCGCCGGCTGCCGCTACCGCTTCGACCTCATCGCCGAGTTTGGAAAAATCCGATGCCAGCACCGATGGTGCAATCAGGGTCTTTCTGCTCATGGATGCGGCCTTTCCGAGTGTCCTTCTCGTTGGCCACCCTATCGACTGCCTAATGCGCCGCAGCCGACTTGTCGAGGGTGCAGGCGCGGTCGACGCGCAGGCTGGGACGCGTGCCGTTATCCGCGATCATGCTGCGGCCAATTCCCGCTTGTCCCCACAGCTGCGAAGAAAACCCCGCCGGATTGCTCCGGCGGGGTTTCTGGTCTCGTGTCGAGCAGGTGGTTATTGCTGCTGGAGCTTCAGGATTCTGTCTGGAACCTGGTCCTGCCGCTGTTCGACTTGCGGCCTGCGCCGTGGCAGCACCTGCTGCAGCAGCAGGCCGGGGTTCAGCTCCAGCGACGGTTGTCCGCGGACCGCCCGGCAGTTCGGGTAGCGCCCGATCGTGCCTTCCGGGCAGCGCCTCCTGATGATCGGCTGGCACTGGCCATCGATCATCTGCGAGCCCGGTGCGCATTCCACCTCCTGCCTGCGGCATGCGCCGTTGATCACCTCGGTGCCGCGCGGGCAGACACATTCGCCGCGCTTGTTGTGGACCTGGCCGCGTATGTCGCACTGCTCCTGCGTCGGCTGCTTGCGCCGGCAGGCATTGCCCCGCACCTCGGTACCCCTCGGGCAGACACAATTGCCGTCGGCGTCGTGGACCTGGCCACGGATGGTGCACTGGTCAGGCCTTGGCCGGATCGGGCGGCAGGCGCCGTTTCTGACCTCGTTGCCTTGCGGGCAGACGCAGTCTCCGTCCGCGTCGTGGACCTGGCCACGGATGATGCACTGCTCAGGCTTCGGCCGGATCGGACGGCAGGCGCCATTGCGCACCTCGGTCCCTCGCGGGCAGACACAGTCTCCATCGGCATCGTGGACCTGGCCACGGATCGTGCACTGCTCCGGCTTTGGCTGGATCGGGCGGCAGGCATTGCCCCTGATCTCGGTTCCCCTGGGGCAAACACAATCGCCATCCGCATTGTGGACCTGGCCACGGATAGTGCACTGCTCGGGCTTGTCGGTCCTGACGCACCTGCCGTTCTCGAGCCCGGTTCCGCGTGGGCAGACGCAGCGTCCGTCCTCGGTGCGGATCTGGCCCTCGAGCAGCACACAGCGTTTCGGCTGTTCCGGCTTCGGCACGATACCACCGCCCGGCGAGCACTGGCCGTTGCGGTAGGTGGTGCCTTCGGGGCAAACGCAGCGGCCGGCATCGTTCATGACGAAGCCTTGCGAGCATTCCTTCCTCGTCTCCTGGCTAATGGTGAAGGGATGGCAGGCATAGGCCTTGCCGTGATCGCCCTGCACATTGGTCTGATCGCCGCCAAGCACGTCGCCACCGCCCTGCACCCGTGTGTCGGGAGACAGCACGCCGACGCAGTTCTGGCCGCTGACATTGCCCTGCAGATTGGCCAGGCGGCCGTCGTCGGGAATGACCACGGTGACATGGTGCACCCGGCTTTCGCCGGCGCCGAGCGTCAGGTTGGCAATGCAGGACGCAGGCAAGGTTGCCGGTTCCGGCGAGCAGCCGAAGGGCGGATCGATCGAGGTGATCTCAACGCCTTCCAGCCTGCCGAGACCCTCCACGCCGATCGCATCGCCGATGCGGACCGGCCCGGAGAAGGCGGTCGCTCCTTCATTGGTGATGGTGATCTCGAACGAGCAGGGTTGGCCGAGCCTGCATTCGCGGTCGCCGGTCTTTTCGACACGGATGGTCGAAGAACCGCCGCCCTTGGCGCAGGCCTGGCCAAAGGGATAGACGACGTCGTCGCCCGGCGCAGGCCCATAGGAGCCGCGCGCGCAGTTTTCGAACGCGCCATTCGCCGAGACCGTCACGTCGAAGTGGCGGCTGGTTCCAGGTGTCATGACGGCACCGGGAATCTGGCACGACAGCGCATTGGCCGGAACCGGTCCGCACGCCCATTCCGCGCCGTCGGGGGTGACGGTCTGGATCTGGACGGGCGCGCCGCCGGCCACCAGCGTGGCGGCATCGTTGACCCGCACCGGACCGTTGGGGGCAGCGGTGCCAAGGCTGATGACAGTGATGCGGCAAGAGACGACCGCGGCACCGGCGAGCGAGCCGTTGCACACCTTGGTGATGCGCAGGGTCGGCTTGCCGCCATTGGGATGACGGAAGCGTTCCTTGGCGCAGGCCTTGTTGTTGGTGAGGTCGTTTTCACCGGGGATGGGCTTCACCTCAGCGCAATTCTCGACAGTGTCCGACTGGTAGCCGGCCGGCATGACCGCCTTCACGACGATCGGCGTCGAGGCGCCCGCAGGCAGCGAGATGCCGGCATTGTCGCAACGGAACTGGCCGGGGCCGTTCGGTCCGCATGTCCAGGGCGGGCTCGGCCCGAAGGTCGAGGAGGACGGCGCGCCGCCCGGATAGCTGTCGATCACCGTCAGCGGTCCGTTATAGGTCGATGTGCCGTTGTTGATGATGTCGATCACGAAGGTGCAGATGCCGTCGGCCGAGCAGACCGGGACGCGGGCACGCTTCTTCAGGATCAGGTCGACCTTCTTCTCCACCGGCGGCCGGCAGTCGCGGTCACGGTCGCCGCGCCGGCAGATCGGGATCGAGGCACAGCCGCGATCGTTCGACTGGCTGCCGAACAGCGGCTTGCCGCTGGCGCCATAATTGTAGGTGGCGCAGTTGCGTAAAGCACCGCCTTGCCAGCCTCCGGCCGGCTTGAAGCCGAGCTTGAGGTCGACGGAGGCCCCCGGATTGAGCGTGGTCACCGGATAGGTGCAGGTCATCGGGGTGGTTCCGGGTACGCAGACCCAAGGTGGATTTGGCCCTGAATCGAGCGTCGAGCCGGCCGGCAGCGTCACCTCGTCGAGCACGATCTTGCCGTGGTAGGCTCCGGTGCCGACATTGGTGACCCTGATGGTGAAGTCGCAGCCGCCGCCCATCGTGCAACGCGTCACGTCGGCGCGTTTCTCGACCTTGAGGTCCGGCTCCTTGTCCCTGGGCGGGCACCTCTGGTCACGCGGGATGACGATGTCGATCGTCTGCGTGCAGCACAGGCCCCAGCCTTCCTTCGGACCGGCATAGGTTTCGATGCCGGTGACGATGAGGTGGATGACGTCGCCGGGCGAGGCACCGACGATCTTCCAGTTGAGCACACCGCCGCCCGCCGGCACCAATTGGGTATCGGGGATGATGTTGATGCCGGGCGTGCTCGTCGACACCTGCACCCACTTGCCGCCCATCTCCGGGCCGACCGGCATGTGATAGATGAAGGCGCCGCCGCCGGGCACGCAGTCGACCGTACCGCGTTCCACCTTGAAGCATTCCTTGCCGGGAGGTGGCGGTGGCGGATTGCACTTGGTGACGTCGATCTTGATCGAGGTCTTCACGCCGGTCTTGAAGTCACCGTCGTCGGGCTTGCTCGGATCCTGCGATGGGATGATGGTCCCGGTGCCCGGTCCGGCCGTCACCTTGATCATGCCCTGGTTGTCGACGATCGTCGGCGCGGGAAATGCCGCACGATCGATCTTGGCCGTGATCGCGAAGTTGATCACACGCTCGTTGGCAGCGCCGACGCCGTCGACATCGGACGTGGAGATGCGGAAATCGGAAACCGTGGCAGTATCGTTCGGATTTGCCGAAGTGCTGATCGTTGCACCCGGCAGTGGTCCGCCGGACGAATCCGTGCCGTCGCCGGACACGTTGACGTTGATGATCGCAAGGCCGTGCGGAAGCTGGTCCTTGAAGTCGATCCTGACCTTCTTCAGCCTGGCCTCGAGGCTCGGGTCGGCAAGGCCCTGCGGATCGCCGCGCAAGCCGAAGCTCAGCGAGTAGACGACGTAATCGCAGCCTCTTTGAACGCCTGTCTTGGTGAAGAAAGGCACCACCTGGTCAGGCCTCGGAGTGACGACGCGCGAACTGTCGAGATCGAGCTTCAGCTCCGGGGTGATCGAGGCAGCGTCTTCTGCAAAGCCTTGCACCGGGGTGAACATGGCGACCGCGATACCGGCCGCCATCAGCCAGCGCGCGCCGCGCCTGGCGTATGACAGGGGTTTCATGATCGTCTCCATGACGGTTGTTTGGACGTTCGTTGCGAGCGGGGAGAGTGCGAGATTTTTCATCTTCCCCTCCTCAACGTTCGCAGCTGGCGGCTGGGGTTCTGAGCGGCAAAGTCATCTTGCAGCAAGGGTAATAGCCACCCTTGTCCTTGTCGGACTTCCTGTAGAAGCAGAGCCCGACATCGACTGTGTCGCCCGGATAGTGGCCGGTGATGTCGATCGTGTAAGGCTTGCCGGGCGCATGCGACTGGGATGATGTCACCCCGACGCCTGGCGTCCTGGACTGGACCTTGATCGAATCGCCGCCGAAGCCGGCATGGTCATGGAGATAGAGATCGGCCTCGAGGCCGGAAGGCGTGCAGTAATACTGGACGTCGTCGACGTCGAGACATGGAGGCAGGTTGCCGGGTGGTGGGAAATCCGGCGGGTAGAAGGGGGGCAGGTAGCCGCCCGGGATTTCCTCGTAATAGCCGGCGCGGCCCTCGCAAGGGTGCCAGACGGCAACATCGCCGACATGGCCCTCGACCTCCGGGTCTTCGAAATAACCGTCGAAGTCGACGAACCATGAGCCGAAGGGCGGCACATTGGCCGGCTTGACCAGCTCTTTCGGCGTGATCTGCACACCGTGTACGGCCAGCGGCCCGCCGGCTGCGAGCTGTTCGGCGAGTGAAGGATTGTCGCGCAGCTTGTCGCCCGTGTTGACCAGCGTCTGCGTGCAGACGGAGCTGTCGAGATTGCCGTCGGCATCATAGCCATATTGCAGATCAAGACCGCCGGCCGACTGCCGGTTGCCTTGGGGGAAGCCGACCGCATATTCCTGCGGCACTTCGACCCAGACCGATTCCGTTTCCGGATCGTCCGGGTTCTCCCGGAAATAGCGGATGACCTCGCCTTTACCGGAATCGGCGAACTGGCTGTAATCGTAACGGTTCTCGACCGGACCGCGCTGGGCGAGGTACATGAAGCCGCTATTGTCGAAGGCGATGTCGGTGACGGCGTAGTCCTTGTCGGCCCTGACCGTCAGTTCCCAGCGCGGGTCACCGGCAAAACTGCCGTCGCGAGCGATGCCCACCGACCAGATTTCCGACTTTTCGCCGACCGAATAGTAGAGCCGGCCGCCATGGTAGGAGACACCCCAGACGCGGCGCTCGTCCTGCGTGTAGCCCCAGCTGTCGGGGTCTTCGCTATCGAAGGCGGCACCTTGTATGTCCATCACCGAACCATCGTCGGCGACGGGAGCGAGCCCATGCGTGGGCCGGCCGGCAACGCCGTGATCGAAGCTGTCGATCAGTCTGCCTTCGGCGTCGATGCGATGGATCAGGCCGGTGTCGAGATCGGACGCAAAGAACTCGCGGTGAGTGGCGTCGAAAGTGAGATTGCCGATGCCGGGACCGCTGTTGGTGTCGATGTCGGCGAATTTGGAGACCTGGCCGGTGATGCCGTCGATCTTCCAGACGGTGCCCGGCCCACCACCGTTTTCGGTGCCGAACTGGCCATCCATGAAGGTGGCACCGGCAGCGCCGCGGCGCTGCCTCTCGGGGCGGCCGTCATCGTCGGCATCCGGGGTGACGATACGGATGCCGTGCAGCGAGGTGGCGCCGGCATAGAGATTGGGAATGCCCGATGGAACGCCGTCGCGCACGCCGTCATCATAGGTGACGCCGAACACTTGGCCGATCTGCTCCGCCGTCACCTCGAAGGGCGGCGGCGTGTTGACCAGCTGGCCGGAGGCTGGGCCGCCCAGATGCGAAACGTCGAACACGCGCAAGGTGGCGCGCGTGGGGTCGATGAAGGTTTCGTCGACCGGATCGACGCCGGGCGGCAGGCCCTCTTTTTCGGAATCAGGGGGGTCGAAATTGGGAATGATGGTGCCGGAGAATCCGGTCACCGCCATCGAGCCGGGATAGATGATCCGGGTTTCCTGCGCCTGCGCGGCGCCCAGCCACAGGCCGAGTGCCAGCGCCAGCAACCCGCCTGGATGCACAGCACGGCGCAAGCCGCCATCAAGAGACGACACGAACGAGCCGCGGATGCGAGACATGACACTACCCCCCGTAGTCGACGGGAGAACGTCGGGGCTGGCCGCGCAAATCAGGGCAAGGCGCGGCGGTCCGGCTCGTTCTTCCCTGATCGAATTGTCTGCTTTCCTCAAGACGACGATACGCCTGGTCTTACGCAGGGTCAACGGAATCAGCGGAAAGCCCAGCGCATCGACCCCGTCCCGAAGGCGGTGGTCGCGCCGAGCTCCTGTTGTTCCCGGAGACCGCAGAGCCTCTGGGTTATTGGTCATGGGGGCTTCCTTTCCGGGCCGCACCATGCGGCACCTGGAGATCAGTCGCGGGCGGAGATGGAAAGGTTCATGGAAGGCCTGCGCAGAATGCTTGCGCGCGATGCCGCCTGTTCTTATATACGCGCCAAGCCGTTCGGCGCCGGAGTGCCGGTTGCCGGAACGGGATTTCTTGTGAACAGGGGCTTTCGTCGGAACGCCTGTACGGGTCCTGAGAGCCTGCTTAGCGGAGAGACTAGAGAAATGGCAAAAGTAATCGGTATCGATCTCGGCACCACCAACTCCTGCATCGCCATCATGGATGGCAAGGAGCCCAAGGTAATCGAGAATGCGGAAGGCGCGCGCACGACGCCTTCCATCGTCGCCATCTCGGGCGACGACGAACGTCTGGTCGGCCAGCCGGCCAAGCGCCAGGCGGTCACCAATCCTGAAAACACCATCTTCGCGGTCAAGCGCCTGATCGGCCGCCGCTATGACGATCCGGTGACGGAGAAGGACAAGAAGCTTGTCCCCTACAAGATCGTCAAGGGCGACAATGGCGATGCCTGGGTCGAAGCTGGCGGCAGGAAGCAGTCGCCCTCGCAGATTTCGGCCATGATCCTGCAGAAGATGAAGGAGACGGCGGAAGCCTATCTCGGCGAAAAGGTCGAGAAGGCGGTCATCACCGTTCCGGCCTATTTCAACGACGCCCAGCGCCAGGCGACCAAGGATGCCGGCAAGATCGCCGGCCTTGAAGTGCTGCGCATCATCAACGAGCCGACCGCGGCAGCGCTTGCCTATGGCCTCGACAAGAAGGAAGGCAAGACCATTGCCGTCTATGACCTTGGCGGCGGCACGTTCGACATTTCGGTGCTCGAAATCGGCGATGGCGTGTTCGAGGTCAAGTCGACCAATGGCGACACCTTCCTCGGCGGCGAGGATTTCGACATGCGCCTGGTCGAATACCTGGCGGCCGAGTTCAAGAAGGAACAGGGCATCGACCTGAAGAACGACAAGCTTGCCCTGCAGCGCCTCAAGGAGGCGGCTGAAAAGGCCAAGATCGAGCTGTCGTCGACCACCCAGACCGAAATCAACCTGCCCTTCATCACCGCCGACGCGACCGGGCCGAAGCACCTGACGCTGAAGCTGACGCGCGCCAAGTTCGAGCAGCTGGTCGACGACCTCGTCCAGCGCACGATTGCCCCTTGCAAGGCGGCATTGAAGGATGCCGGCCTGAAGGCGGGCGAGATCGACGAAGTCGTCCTGGTCGGCGGCATGACCCGCATGCCCAAGATCCAGGAAATCGTGAAGCAGTTCTTCGGCAAGGAGCCGCACAAGGGCGTCAATCCGGATGAGGTCGTCGCTCTCGGCGCCGCCATCCAGGCCGGCGTGCTGCAGGGCGACGTCAAGGACGTGCTGTTGCTCGACGTGACGCCGCTGTCGCTCGGCATCGAGACGCTGGGTGGCGTGTTCACCCGCCTGATCGAACGCAACACGACGATCCCGACCAAGAAGAGCCAGGTGTTCTCGACGGCCGAGGACTCACAGTCGGCAGTGACCATCCGGGTCTTCCAGGGTGAGCGCGAAATGGCCGCCGACAACAAGGCGCTCGGCCAGTTCGACCTGGTCGGCATTCCGCCGGCGCCGCGCGGCGTACCGCAGATCGAGGTCACCTTCGACATCGACGCCAACGGCATCGTCAACGTTTCGGCCAAGGACAAGGGCACCGGCAAGGAGCACCAGATCCGCATCCAGGCATCGGGTGGTCTTTCGGACGCCGACATCGAGAAGATGGTCAAGGACGCCGAGGCCAATGCCGAGACCGACAAGAAGCGGCGTGCGCTGGTCGAGGCCCGCAACCAGGCCGAAGCGCTGCTGCATTCCTCGGAGAAGTCGCTGAAGGAATATGGCGACAAGGTTTCGGAAGGCGAGCGCACGGCGATCTCCGACGCGATCGCGGCGCTGAAGACCGCGACCGAAGGCGACGACGCGGCCGACATCGAAGCCAAGAGCCAGGCGCTGGCCGAGGCTTCTATGAAGCTTGGCCAAGCCATGTACGAGGCTTCGCAGAAGGAAGCGGCGGAAGCCGACGCCAAGGCGGACGCCGCCAAGGACAGTGACGTTGTCGACGCCGATTTCGAGGAAATCGACGAAGACGACGACAAGAAGAAGTCGGCCTGAACCGTTTGACGGCAAGATAAAGCGAAAAGCCCGGCGAAGGCCGGGCTTTTTTGCAACCCCTTGCAGAAAAACAGCGGGCCTTGCTGAAAAAATGCAGGCAAAGCCGCGTCGACACTGGCATCCCCCTTCCATCGCACCTAAATCGAAGCGTCAGTGCCGGCAAGAGACGCAACAATGCTTCAAGACGTTGAGCATCCGGACAGCGGGAAAAAATGAAAGCTGATTTCTACGAGACGCTGGGCGTGCAAAAAGGCGCCGATGAGAAGGAGCTCAAGAGCGCTTTCCGCAAGCTCGCCATGCAATTCCATCCCGATCGCAACCCCGGCGACCATTCCTGCGAGCACAAGTTCAAGGAAATCAACGAAGCCTACGAGACGCTGAAAGACCCGCAGAAGCGCGCGGCCTATGACCGCTTCGGTCACGCCGCCTTCGAACAGGGCGGCATGAATGGCGGGGCCCAAGGCTTTGGCGCCGGCGGCTTCGCCGACATTTTCGAGGACATTTTCGGCGACATGATGGGCGGGCGCCAGCGCCGCTCGTCGGGCGGCCGCGAGCGCGGCGCCGACCTGCGCTACAACATGGAAATCACCCTGGAAGAGGCTTTTGCCGGCAAGACCGCACAGATCCGGGTGCCGGCGTCGATCTCGTGCTCTGAATGTTCGGGCAGCGGCGCTAAGCCCGGCACCCAGCCCGTCACCTGCTCGATGTGCAACGGCCACGGCAAGGTGCGCGCCACGCAAGGCTTCTTCTCGATCGAGCGGACCTGCCCGCAATGCCAGGGGCGCGGCCAGACGATCAAGGATCCGTGCCCGAAATGCGCCGGCCAGGGCCGCGTCACCGAGGAGCGTTCGCTGTCGGTCAACATCCCGGCCGGCATCGAGGACGGCACCCGCATCCGCCTTGCCAATGAGGGCGAAGCCGGCCTGCGCGGCGGGCCCTCGGGCGACCTCTATATTTTCCTGGCGGTCAAACCGCACGAGTTCTTCCAACGCGACGGCGCCGATCTCTATTGCAAGGTGCCGATCTCGATGACGACGGCAGCCCTTGGCGGCTCCTTCGAGGTGACGACGCTGGACGGCACGCAGACCAAGGTCAAGGTGACCGAAGGCACACAGAACGGGCGCCAGTTCCGCCTCAAGGGCAAGGGCATGCCTGTGCTGCGCCAGCCCAATGTCGGCGACCTCTACATCCAGACCGCGGTCGAGACGCCGCAGAACCTGACCCGGCGCCAGCGCGAACTTCTGGAGGAGTTCGAACAGCTCTCCTCGCAGGACAATTCGCCTCAATCGAGCGGCTTTTTCGCCCGTATGAAGGATTTCTTCGAGTCTTTCGGCGAGCGTTGATGCACTTTGGCCCGCGTAAGCCGATTTGCCACGCGTAAATCCTTGAATCGCGTCGCCCCTTGAGACGCGACGAAAATTATCTTATCCACGACATGCGTCCGGCCGCGCCTTGCCTAGCACCGCTCAGGTGCTAAGTAACTTTGCGGGGAGCGCTGAGGAGAGCTTGCATGACACGTGGCCCTGGACTGCGGAAGGCGCTTGTCGAAAAGTTCGACGACGAACTCAAATTCTTCAAGGGCTGGATCGACAAGCCGAAGACGGTTGGCTCGATCGTGCCGACCAGTTCGATCACCGCGCGCAAGATGGCCTCGATCGTCAATCCTAAATCCGGCCTGCCAGTGCTCGAGGTCGGTCCCGGTACCGGCGTCATCACCCGCGCCATCCTCGCCCAGGGCGTACGCCCCGAAAACCTCTACGCTGTCGAATATTCCACGGATTTCGTTCGTCACCTGCGGCGGCTCTATCCCGGCGTCAACGTCATCGAGGGCGACGCCTTCAACCTCAACGCCACGCTTGGCGACAAGAGCGGGATGATCTTCGATTCCGTCGTTTCGGGCGTGCCGCTGCTCAACTTTCCGGTCGCCCAGCGCATCGCCTATATCGAGAGCCTGCTCGACCGCATCCCGGCCGGACGGCCGATCGTGCAGCTGACCTACGGACCGATGTCGCCGATCCCGGCCGGCCGCGGTGACTACACGGTCAAGCATTTCGATTTCATCCTCCGCAACATTCCGCCGACGCAGCTGTGGATCTATCGCCGCGAGGCGCACTAAGTGAGAAGGGAATAGGGCAATAGGGGAGTAAGGGAGTAGGGATGAAGGGTTCCATTTCCAGGCTATTTTCTACTCCCATATTCCCCTACTGCCCTATTCCCCTATCCAGCCGTTGATTTGAGCCGTCCTTGGCTGTACCTGTCCGGGAACAAGGGTGGCCAATGGCAGTGATCCCGAAAATCCTCGTCTTCGCCGGCTCGGTGCGCAGCGGCGCCTATAGCGGCAGGGCCGCCGACGTGGCGCAAAAGGAACTCGCCATGCAAGGTGCCGAGGTGACCCGCATCTCGCTCGCCGACTACCCCCTGCCGATCATGGACGAGGATCTGGAAAAGGAAAAAGGCGTTCCCGAAAACGCCCAGAAACTCGGCCGTCTGATCATCGCCCATGACGGGCTGCTGATCGCCACACCCGAATATAACGGCTCCATTCCGCCGCTGCTCAAGAACACGATCGACTGGGTGAGCCGGGTGCGCAGGGATGGTGGCCGGCCAGTCAGGCCGCTGGCCGGCAAGGTCGTTGGCCTCTGCTCGTCCTCCAACGGGCACTTTGCCGGTATCCGCTGCATCAACCATCTGCGCGCGGTGCTGGTGCGTTGCCAGATGGAGGTGGTGACGCCGGAATGCTCGGTGCCCGACGGCGGTGACGCCTTCGACGAGGATGGAAATTTCCGTGACGAAAGACTGCACAAATCGATGGAGCACTTATGCCGCACGCTGATCGAGACCTCGCGCCTGCTGTCCACCCGGATCGAGGCATGATCGCCAATAGCATGCGCGACCGGCTCATCGTCGGCCTCGACGTGCCGACAGTGAAGCAAGCCGAGCAGGCAGTGCGCGAACTCGACGGCATCGTCTCCTTCTACAAGATCGGCTACCAGCTTGCCTTCGCCGGCGGGCTCGACTTCGCCAGGGAGCTGGCCAGCGGCGGCACCAACGTCTTCCTAGACATGAAGCTGCTCGACATCGACCACACGGTGGCCAAGGGTGTCGAGAACATCGTCAAGATGGGCGTGACCATGCTGACCATCCACGCCTATCCCAAGGCCATGCAGGCCGCCGTAGAGGCGGCCAGAGGCAGCGACCTTTGCCTGCTTGCCGTTAGCGTTCTGACCTCGATGGACGAGCAGGACATGATCGACGTCGGCTATGAGTACGATCCGCATACGCTGGTGCTTAGGCGCTCGGAACAGGCGCTGCATGCCGGCATGGGCGGCATCGTCTGCTCGGCCGCGGAGGCCGAGGCGGTGCGCCGGATCGTGGGACCCGACATGGCGGTGGTGACGCCCGGCATCCGGCCGGCGGGCAGCGACCATGGCGACCAGAAGCGCGTGGTGACGCCAGGCCAGGCGATTCGCAACGGCGCCAGCCACCTCGTCGTCGGCCGTCCGATCATTGCTGCGGCCAACAAACGGGAAGCGGCCGAAGCCATCCTCGACGAGATGCGCTCGGCCTGAGATTTCCAGGAACAAGTTCGGAGACCAAGAAAATGCCCAAAGGATATTGGATCGCTCGTGTCGATGTGCGCGACGCGGAAGGCTACAAGGACTATGTCTCCGCCGCCAAACCTGCCTTCGAGCGCTTCGGCGCGAAGTTCCTGGCGCGCGGCGGCGAGCATGAAAAGGCCGAAGGCCCCGGCCGCGCACGCAATGTCATCATCGAGTTCGAATCGCTGGCCGCCGCGCATGATTGCTACCATTCGCCGGAATACCAGCGCGCCGCCGCCATCCGCCAGAAGGTCGCCGACGGCGAGATCGTCCTGGTCGAGGGCGCCTGAGGTCCCCTGCAAGCATAGTTCCGGTTTTAGCCGGAGACGTGCTCAAAATCGGATAGAGCCTGGCGGCGTTTGAAGCCCCGCAGGCTCATTTTACATATCTTTGCTCCGCGATTTCACGGTGATCTGCCTGGCGCAGTTGCCAGGTGCGGAGCCGTGCCGACGAGCGCTCATTCAACGCCGGTCGGATTGCCGGTTGACATGCAGGTATTTACCTGCATATTATGCCTTACAACAGAGTGAGGCAGATGGACGCCGACAAGGTTTTCAAAGCGCTGGGCGACCCGACACGCAGAAGGCTGCTTGACCTTCTGTGCGAGCAGAACGGGCAGACGCTCAGTCAGCTTTGCGATCATCTGGACATGGCCAGGCAATCCGCCACCCAGCACCTCGACCTGCTGGAGGCGGCCAACCTGGTGAGCACGGTCAAGCGCGGCCGCGAAAAACTACATTTCATCAATCCCGTGCCGCTGCACGAAGTCTACGAGCGCTGGGTACGGAAATTCGAACGGCAGCGGCTCAGCCTGCTGCACGACCTGAAGCAGGAACTCGAAGGAGAAGACCAATGACCAGGGAAACGACCAGCTTTGTCTACGTGACCTATATCCGCTCGACGCCGCAGAAGGTGTTCGAGGCGATAATCAAGCCCGAGATCGCAAAGCGCTACTGGGGCCACGAGAACGTCTCCGAATGGACGCCGGGCTCGAAATGGGAGCACATCCGCGCCAATGACGAACGGACTGTCGAACTCGTCGGCAAGGTCGTCGAGATTTCGCCGCCGACCCGCCTCGTCATCACCTGGGCGAACGCTTCGCAGGCGGACGATCCGTCAAAAACCAGCCGCGTGACGTTCGCCATCGAGGAATACGACACCATGGTGCGGCTGACCGTCAGCCATGACGAGCTCGAGGCCGGCAGCGGCATGGCGAAGGGCGTCAGCCAGGGTTGGCCGGCGGTGCTGTCCAGCCTGAAATCCTTCCTCGAAACCGGCAGCGGCATCGATATTTTCGCCAAGCCGAAATCGGCCTGATGTTGCGGCCTCGAGCAGAATCAGACCCGTGGAGAATGACAATGACCAAGCGCTATACCGGCGGCTGCGCATGCGGCGCGATCCGTTACGAGACCAATGACGAGCCGATCTTCCAGAACCACTGCCAATGCAGCGATTGCCAGAAGCGCTCAGGCACCGGCCACGGATCCTACCTGACCTTCGGCCAGCGTGCCGATATGGCCATTACCGGGGAGGTGAGCACCTGGCGCGTGGCGGGCGCCAGCGGCAATGAAAAAATCCACACCTTCTGTCCAACCTGCGGAACGCCGGTCTTTCTGATATCCGTCGCCATGCCGGAATTCATAGCGGTCCATGCGGCCAGCCTCGACGATCCGGAACAGTTCAGCCCACAGATGGTGACTTACACGAGCCACGGCCATGCCTGGGACAAGATGGATCCCGCCTTGCAGGCGGTCGAGCGAATGCCGTAGTGAAACGCGTCCGCCGGTCGGCCCGCGATCTGCCGTAGCGCCTTCAGGCGCGATGCTCTTGGCCGATCAGCCGGCTCGCCGCTGTCTCGGCTATGGCATCGGCAAGCTCGAGGCCCCATTGCTGGCGGCAATAGGCGCGGAAATCGAAGCAGGGCAGGCCGGGGCAGACCTCGAACTCGATGAGGTGGACGGTGTCGTCGGCCTCGACCCTGAGATCGATGGAAAACACGTCGCGCAGGCCGAGCCCGCTCATCAGCCGCCCGGCGATCGCACGAATCCTGGCGTCGGCGGCCGGCTGGCTGTCGGCGACCGCGACGAGCTCCGGCTCGGCGTAATGTCCCGCCGCTTTCGCTGCCTCGCCAGTGTCGCCGTAGAGCGCCAGGCTGTCGGCCATGGTCTGGAAATCGGCGCCTGAATCGACAAAGGCCACGCCAAGCACTTCGACTCCCGCGCCCGGCATCAGGCTAAGGAAACTGGCGCGCACGTTGCGGCCGGCGACGTAGGGCTGGACGACGACATCGTCGCGATAGGCCGAAAAGACGCGCCGGCTGAGCTCCAAAGCGTGGGCGAGATCGCCGCAGCGCGACTCCGGCCAGATGCCGATCTTGGCGCCGAGCCGGTTGGGCTTGACGAACCAGCCGGCGGGCGAGGCCGGCGGCTCGACCAGCCATTGGCCGTCACGCGCGAGCCCAGCCTGTGGCACCGGCAGGCCGAGCGCGCCGAGCACGGCGCCGGAGCGGAACTTGTCCTGGCAGAGCGCGAACAGCGCATCGTCGGCGCCGATTGTCTTGAAACCGCCCAGTCGCGCCAAAGCGGGCGCCGCGCCGCCGCGGAAATAGGCGATGCCGTCGGTCAGCGTCCAGACCAGCGTTGTGCTGGGATGCTCGCCGGCGAGCACGCTGGCAGCGTCGTCGAGCGCCACCGGCGTGAACGACAGGCCGCGTGCCTGGCAGGCACGGCCAAGCACGTCGAATTCAGGAGCGAGATCGGTCGACTGCGCCAGATAGGACGCGATTTCGGTTGCGCGCTGCGGCGCATGGCCGTCGGCGACCAGACGGTCGAAACAAGCCTTTTCCGGCTCATGGACGAGTATCAGTTTCGGCTTACGGCTTGGCATGAGATGAACGATCCCCGGCGGTACGATCACCTACCATCGCATGGTCGAGACGTCAGGCTCTCGCGAAACCGACACGGTGCGGGCGGTGGCGTGACAACGCACCGTCCGACCGTAGAATCCAGTTCGATCAGGCGATCAGCACGCGCGGCTCGAAGCGGCCGTTGACGGGAATATCGAGCAGAAAGGTCATGCCGCCCTGCAGATCCAGCAGACGCTGCTTCTCATCCTTGCCCGACCAGGCGGAGGTGACCGCCAGCCGGTCGGCCTTGGCGCCGACGAAGGCTGGGCAGGATGGCTGCGTCACCGGCATGGCGACCGTGCGGACGAGCTTGCCGTCGGGTCCGTAGGCTTCGATGACGCTGCCGCCCCAGACGGCGTTCCACAGGATGCCGTCGCGGTCGAGCACCGACCCGTCGACATAGCCCTTGGCCGAGCGGTGGTCGACGAACAGCTTGGGCTCACCGGCAGGCAGACCGGTCGCCGGGTCGCAGGCGACGCGCATCAGCAGCCCGGTCGAGGTGTCGGTGTAGTAAGCGATCGCGCCATCCTCGGTAAAACAGATCGAATTGGAGACGGTGATGTCCGAAAACAGCTGGCGCAGTTCGCCCTTGAAAAACCAGTAGATCGAACCCGCGCCTTTTTCCTCGCCCTTGCCCATGGTGCCCATCCACAGGGCGCCGCAGGGATGGACGCGGGAATCGTTGGAGCGCGTGACCGGATTGTCGGCCTCGACAGGCGTGTGCAGCGTCAGCTTGCCGGTCGCGACATCGCGGACATAAAGGCCGGTCTCGGCGGCGATCAGCTGGCGCTTGTCGTCGATGACGGCGATGGCGCTCGCCATTTGGCCAAGCTCATGGACGGTGGTCGCGCCGCCGGACAGCCGCTTTTCCAGAAGCTGGCTGTTGACGATGTCAAACCAGTAGAGCGTATCGGTGGCGGGATCGTAGCTCGGCCCCTCGCCGAGCTGGCAGACGTGATCGGAAAAAACCGAAACGATCGCTTCGCTCATCCTGCTTCTCCGAACACCGCATCCCAGGCCGCGACGGCAGCTTGCGCACGCGCGGCCACCTCGTCGACGCTCATGCCCGGCTTGAACAGGCTGGAGCCCAGACCAAAGGCGGTCACGCCGGCAGCCTTGTAGCCGGCAAAATCTTTTTCGGAGACACCGCCGACGGCACCGACCAATGTCTGCGCCGGCAACACCGCGCGCATCGCTGAAATGCCGCCGGCACCCAGCACGCTCGCCGGGAAGAATTTCAGGGCCGAGGCGCCGAGCTTGATCGCCAGGAAAGCCTCGGTCGGCGTGAACACGCCGGGCATCGTCACCATGCCGTAATGCATGGCGCGCGCCATCACCTCGGCATCGATGTTGGGACTGACCAGAAGCCGCCCTCCGGCCTGGTGCAAGCCATCGACATCGGCCGGCGTCAGCACCGTGCCGGCGCCGACCAGCGCCGTTTTCGGCAGCACTTGGACGATGCGGGCGATCGACGAGAACGGTTGCGGCGAGTTGAGCGGCACTTCGATCGCCTCGATGCCAGCGTCGAACAGCGCCTGGCCCATGGCCATCGCCTCGGTGGGCTTGAGCCCGCGAAGGATGGCAACCAGGCCGCGCTTGAGTTTTGGAAACGGTGCGGTCTGGCTCATCGGGCAACTCCAATTCTGGCGATCATGCCGTTCTCGCGCGCCGCCTCGACGAGACCGGCACGCACTGCCTCGTCGGCGTCGACGGCCCGGACCTCAAGCCCAGCAAGACCAAGTGCGGCCTGGTAGAGTGCGGCCAGCGCGCCGGAGGCAATCAGCACCACGGGTTCGGCACCGGCGCCATGCCGGCGGCTGGCGGAGGCGATCTCGCCGCCGATCAAAAGGCCGGACAGGCAGGCGGCGGCATCGTCGGCTTTCAGATCCTGCAGCAGGCCGGCGGCGCGGATCGAAAACAGCCGCGAGGTGACATCGCCGCCTTCGCCCAATGCGGTGTCGCACCAGCGGCGGAAGAACGGATTGTCCGATGTGACCGGCTTGGGGTGCTCGCCGAGCGAGTGGCGCAGGATCGAGTGCGCGGCAAGCACGGAAAACAGCTCGCCGGTCGGCCAGGTGCCGAAGCCGGTGACGGCGCCGTCCTCGACCAGCACCCATTTCGAATGGGTGCCGGGCATGCAGACCAGCTGGCGCCCCCTGGCCGGCAGGCCGGCGCCGGCAAGCTGGGTTTCCTCGCCGCGCATGACGTCGGGCGCGTCAGTCAGCCGCTGGGCAAGGCCCGGAACGATGCGGATGTCGCGGCTTTGGCCGGGCACGCTGGCGGCACCCGCAAGGATGGCGGTAAGCGGCGCCGGCACGGTGACATAGGGCGCTTCCAGCCAGCCCTGGCGGGACCCGGCCATGCCGCAGATGATGACGGGCAGCGCCGCTGGTGCTCCCATCGCCGCCAGATGCCCTTCGAGGATGGTCGAAAAGCCCTTTTGCTGCGCGGTGATCAGGCCGTCATCGCCGCGGCGTTCGGCAAGCATCTTGCCTTGCCCGTCGATCAGCCAGACCCGCATGCGGGTCGTGCCCCAGTCGACGGCGGCGACCGCCGGTGCGTTGCCGGCTTGGCTCACAGGAAACCTCCATCGACGATCAGCATCTGCGCCGTCAGCATGCGCGAAGCGTCCGAGGCCAGGAACAGCACCGTGCCGACGATGTCGTCGGGCTGCATCACCTGTTTTATGCACTGCTTGGCGACATGGGCGGCAAGCCCCTGTTCGGTCACCCAGAGCTCCTTCTGCCGCTCGGTGATCACCCAGCCGGGCGCGATGGCGTTGACGCGGATGCCGTCCACACCGAGCTTGCCGGCCAGCCCCTTGGTCAGACCGAGGATACCGGCCTTGGCGGCCGTGTAGGACGGCATGTCGGGGTGGTTGATCAGATAGGACGTCGAGGTGAAGTTGATGATCGAGCCGCCGCCGGCCCGCTTCATGCCCGGCGCCACCGCTTGCGCGGTGAAGAAATGCGGCCTCAGATTAATGGCTTGGTTGTTGTCCCAGAACTCGACCGTCACGTCTTCGACGGCGTGGCGTTCGTCCCAGGCCGCATTGTTGACCAGCACGGTGACATCGCCATGCGCCTCGGCAGCCTTCGCGGCGGACGCCCGCAGGGCCTCGACATCGCGCAAATCGGTCTTGAGATAGAGCGGCCGGCGGCCGAATTCTTTCTCGATGCGGTCGGCAAGAGCTGTGCTTGGGCCGTCGGCGATGTCGATGAAGGCGACATTGGCGCCCTGGCGCACAAAACCCTCGGTCAGTGCCGCGCCAATTCCGGAGCCGCCGCCGGTGATCAGCACCGAGGCTCCTTCGAGGTCGGCAAAATGCGCCGATGGCATCATCGTTGTTGTCTCCCAGCGCATGACCCCGAAAATCGGATCGATTTTCGGAAAGGGATCATGCGCAAATGTTAAATGCTACAGCGTCCTTTGCGCGTCTTGAAAGACGCGCGGCGCCGTAGCGTGATCGGCGCGCATCCTAGCCACGCAAGGCGCGCGGGCAAGGGCGAACCGCCGAATTTCAGGGCTTATGTCAGACAAAACGACAATGCGCCGCACCGGATGCGCACGGCAGCACCGTCGGGGTTGGGGATTGCGGAGGACCGCCGGTCAGATCGCCTTGGCGCGCAGGGCGCCGCGGAAGGAATCGCGGAGATAGCCGAGCGTGGCGTCGGCATCGACCGGCTTGCCGAACAGATAGCCCTGTCCGCCGGCGCAGCCAAACTGGACCAGGCGATCGGCCTGCGCTTCCTGCTCGATTCCTTCGGCGACGACGTCCATGCCGAGCCCTTCGCACATGGCCAGAATGGCGCGGATGATGTGTTCCGACGGCCTGTCGTCGAGAATGGAGGAGACGAAGGCGCGGTCGATCTTGAGCTTGTCGAAATGGAATTCGCGCAAGCGGCCGAGCGAGGATTGGCCGGTGCCGAAATCGTCGAGCGAGACGCGGATGCCGACGCGGCGCAGATCCTCGACGATCTGAGCGGCCGAGGCCGGGTCGTTCATCAGGCCGGTCTCGGTGATCTCGATCTCCAGCCGGCGCGGATCGAAGCCGGTGCGGTCGAGGATCGCCAGTATGTGCAGGCCGGTGTTCTGGTCGACGAGCTGCGAGGGTGACAGGTTGAACGACAGGAACAGGTCCTTTGGCCAGCTTCTGGCGGCCTCCGTCGCCTTGCGCAGCACCAGCTGCGACAACGGGCCGATGATGCCGCGCTCCTCGGCGATGGGAATGAAGACGGTCGGCGGCACGGAACCCAGGTCGCGGTCGGTCCAGCGCGCCAGCGTCTCGAAGCCGATGGTGCGGCGCGTGGCGAGATCGACGATGGGTTGGAAATGCGGCTCCACCTCGCCGGCCGAGACAGCCCGGCGCAGCGCCTGTTCGATGCGGGTGACGCGCTTGGCCGCTTCTTCCATCTCACGGGTGTAGACGACGACGCGGCCACGGCCGGAACGCTTGGCGTGGTAGAGTGCCGTCTCTGCCTTGTTGATGAGGATTTCCGTGGTCTCGTCGCCCGAATAGAACAACGAGCAGCCGACCGAGGCCGAAAGCCTGGCGGTGCGTTCGCCGACATCGTAGGGCGCCGACAGGATCTCGATCAGCATGCGCGACTTTTCGGCCGCAGCGTCCTCGCTGAATACCATCGGATAGAGAAAAGCGAATTCGTCGGCGCCGATGCGGCAGACCGTGGAATAGCCGTCCATAGAGGCGCGCAGCCGCATCGCGACCTGGATCAGGATGTCGTCGCCGGCCTTGTGGCCGAACAGATCGTTGATCGGCTTGAAGCCGTCGAGGTCGAGAATCCCGACGGTAAAGGGCGCGGGATCGTCGGCTCGGTCGGCGATCAGCCGATCGACCTTGTCGAAGAAGCGGCGATGGTTGCCAAGCCCGGTCAACGGATCGGTGAATGCCAGATCCGTGCTCTCCCTGTTTGCCTGACCGGTGCCAAACGAAGTTTGCATCGGTGTCCCTGTTTTGTGACTTCGGAATTTATTTTCAGACTGGCAGCAAACCCTTTAGGAAACGTATCGCGAAATCGATTTTCCATGGGCAACCGCGACCTGTTTCGAAGGATCGATGTGAGGTGTGCATTCGGGCTCAAGGAACAACGAGGACGCGCAGCCTGGCTCCTGTCACGGAATGACCGGCAGGGCCGAGCTTGCGACTTGCTGATGCCAATCTTCAAAAGGTCGCGATTGGCAGACGGGCAGTGAGCCTGTACAGGCAGGACAGTCGTCCATCCGAGCCGCCGGAGACCCGCCATGAAGCTGAAAATCGCCGTCCAGATGGACCACATCTCCACCGTGTCGATCGCCGGCGACACCTCGTTCGCGCTGTCGCTGGAAGCGCAGCGGCGTGGCCATGAGCTGTTCCACTACACGCCGGGTCGGCTGTCGTTGCGCGACGGCAAGGTGTTTGCCCGCATTGAGGAGATGCAGGTGCGCGACGAGAAAGGCAGCCACTATTCGCTGGGCGAGAAGGTGCGCACCGATCTGTCGGAGATGGACGTCGTCCTGCTGCGCCAGGATCCGCCCTTCGACATGAACTACATCACCACCACGCACATCCTGGAGCGCATCCACCCGAAGACGCTCGTGGTCAACGACCCGGCCTGGGTGCGCAACAGCCCGGAAAAGATCTTCGTCACCGAATTTGCCGACCTGATGCCGGACACGCTGATCACCAAGGATCCACTCGAAGTTGCCGCCTTCCGCAAGGAGTTCGGCGACATCATCGTCAAGCCGCTCTACGGCAATGGCGGCGCCGGCATCTTCCATCTGCTGGAGGGCGACCGCAACCTGGCCTCGCTGCTGGAAATGTTCGGCCAGATGTTTCGCGAACCCTATATCGTGCAGCGCTATCTCAAGGACGTGCGCAAGGGCGACAAGCGCATCATCCTGATCGACGGCGAGCCGGTCGGCGCCATCAACCGGGTGCCCGCCGAACATGATTCCCGCTCCAATATGCATGTCGGCGGCCGCGCCGAAAAGACCGAGCTGACGGCGCGCGAACGCGAGATCTGCGCCCGCATCGGGCCGTCGCTGAAGGAGCGTGGCTTCATCCTGGTCGGCATCGACGTCATCGGTGACTACATGACCGAGATCAATGTCACCTCGCCGACCGGCGTGCGCGAGGTCAAACGCTTCGGCGGCGCCGACATCGCCAGCCTGTTCTGGGACGCGGTCGAGGACAAGCGCGGGTAAGCCGTTTTCATTTTGTCTTAACCATGTTCCGTTTTTGCAACCGCGCTCAATTCGGCTGCAACCCACGCGCTCACATGTTCCCGTAATGTTCTTGATTTGACCGAGGATTTGTGATTGTCTGCCCGTGGGGCCATTTCTTGGCCATCGCGTGGGTTGTGGCCTGGGGGCAAAGAAATGGTGGCGCGGGTTCGCACGGTCGCTTTCCAAGGCATCGAGGCCGTGCCGGTCGACGTGCAGGTGATGATCGCGCCCGGCAAGGTCAACATGCACATCGTCGGCCTGGGCGACAAGGCGGTGGCCGAAAGCCGCGAGCGGGTGCAGGCCGCACTGCATGCTTCAGGCCTGTCGATGCCGTCGAAGAAGGTCACGGTCAATCTGGCGCCGGCCGACCTGCCGAAGGAAGGCAGTCACTACGACCTGCCGATCGCGCTTGGCCTGATGGCTGCCCTTGGCGCCATTCCGGGCGACATGCTGGCCGGCTATGTCGTACTTGGAGAATTGTCGCTCGACGGCACGATTGCCGCGGTCGCCGGCGCCTTGCCGGCGGCGATCGCCGCCAATGCCGAGGGCAAAGGCCTGATCTGCCCGTTCGCCTGCGGACCTGAGGCGGCCTGGGCTGGAAAGGATTTCGACATTCTGGCACCGCGCAGCCTGATTGCCATCGCCAATCATTTTCGCGGCACGCAGGTGCTGTCGCGCCCCGAGGCCGGCATCCACGCCGCCGCGCCGGATTTGCCCGACCTCGCCGACATCAAGGGCCAGGAGACCGCCAAGCGGGCGCTGGAAGTGGCGGCCGCCGGCGGGCATAATCTTCTCATGATCGGCCCGCCGGGCTCGGGCAAATCGATGCTGGCGCAGCGGCTGCCGTCGATCCTGCCGCCGCTGGCGCCGAAGGAATTGCTCGAAGTCTCGATGATCGCGTCGGTGGCGGGAGAGCTCGGCGAAGGCAAATTGACCGACCGGCGGCCGTTCCGCGCGCCGCACCACTCTGCCTCGATGGCGGCAATGGTTGGCGGCGGCATCCGCGCGCGGCCGGGCGAGGTGTCGCTGGCCCATCACGGCGTGCTGTTCCTCGACGAGTTTCCCGAGTTCACGCCGCAGACGCTCGATGCGCTGCGCCAGCCGTTGGAGACCGGCGACTGCATGATCGCGCGGGCCAACCATCGCGTCACCTATCCAGCGCGTATCCAGCTGGTGGCGGCGATGAACCCGTGCCGTTGCGGCATGGCCGGCGAGCCTGGTTATCGCTGCCTGCGCGGCGAGCGCTGCCGCACCGACTATCAGGCGCGCATTTCGGGCCCGCTGCTCGACCGCATCGATCTCAGGATCGAGGTGCCGGCGGTCTCGGCCAGCGACCTGATCCGGCCCGACCGGGCGGAGAAAAGTGCCGATGTGGCGATGCGCGTGGCACGCGCCCGCACCATCCAGCGCGAGCGCTTCGAGCGGCTCGGCGCCACCCGCGCCACCACCAACGCGCATTGCGCGCCCTCGGTCATCGAGGAGATCGCCATGCCGGACGCCGCCGGCCTGTCGCTGCTCAAGGACGCCAGCGAAAAGCTCGCCTTTTCGGCGCGAGCCTATCACCGGGTGCTGAAGGTGGCGCGGACACTCGCCGATCTCGACGCCAGCGAAACCGTCGGCCGCATCCATCTGGCCGAAGCGATTTCCTACCGCATGAGTTCGGAGCGGGTGGCGCAGGCGGCGTAGATCCTTGAGGGCGGGGCAATCGCCTATATGGCATCTTCTGAGATGTTTGCCCGGCACTTACCCCCACCCTTAGTCCCTCCCCACAAGGGAGGGAGACTTCGTCAGCGCTGACCTCGGCAAACTACCGAAAGTCGGCGCAGAAAATGGTCACGGGAGCGCGGAGCAGCGCTCCCTCCCCCTGTGGGAAGGGGTAGGGTGGGGGTTCTCTTCGTAAAAACTCATATGCGATAGCCCTCCCCTCAAGGGGGACCGCCGCTGCCTTTGGATACTTTCTTCGGATTGACGCTCGGCGTCGGCGCTTCGGGCGGCGGTTCGGCGGCGGCAGGCGCCGGGGCGGGTTCGGCTGCAGGCGCTTCGGGAGCGCTGTTGCTCAAGGTGACCGAGATGCCGAATAGCTTCCACTGCCGCTCATGCGGCGCGAACAGCAGCTCGAAATTGACCTGCATCGGCACCGAGGGGAAAAAGCCCGCCATGTGCAGCATGCCGCTGGGCTCGATTTGCGGCAGAAGCGTCAGCTGCGGCTCCAGCACGGCAACGCCGCCGAGATCGAGCGCCTGCTGGCGCTGCGGCGCGAAGATCTCGCCAAGCTTTGCCGCGGTGTTGGCCTGGAAGCCTGGCGCGCCGAGATCGCGCAGCACGGTATAGTTACCGGTCTTGTTGGCCTGGTCCAGCGCCAGAAGCGAGGTGCGCACCAGGATCAGCACGCCATTGCGGTCGATATTGGCCGGCTTCGGCTCGGCCGGCCTGGCGGTCCTCTGCGTTTTCTTCGGCTGTTGCTCTTGCGACTGCGCGACGGTCGGTTGCGCAATTGCCAATACCGACAGCGCGGCCAGAAGCATCGCCGGTACCCGCTTCCGCAACGGTCTGGTTGCCCTGCGCGCCGTCATGCCCTTGCCTCTCGCCAGATCGCCATCGCGGGCTTGAGCCTCCATTGCCGGTTGCTCCAGCGAGCAAACGGACGGCCGATCGGCTGTCTCGTGCCAAGCGGCGGCTTGCGCCGTCAAAACTCGCCCGCCAGACCGATGCGGGCGGCGTGGCTCTCGCCGCCGCCATAGGCATAGCCGGCGGTCACGGCGAAGGGCTCGTCGAAAAGATCGAGCCGATGCGCCAGCGAGGCGCCGAACGCCGTCTCGCCCTTGAAGTAGCCGAGATTGGTGGCCCAGCTGGTGCGGCCGGGCGCCGACGGCATCGGCGCCGTCGTCATGGCGATGGCCGCGGCGATGCCCTGACGGGCCTCGGTGCGGGTTTGCGCCAATTCACCGGTCAAGCCTCCGAGCCCGGCTTCGAGCCCGGCGAGGTCGACGCTCGATGTGGCGAGATTGCCGGCGCCGTCGCTGGTGAGCAGGTAGGTCGGGCCGCTCTGGGCAGCCTTGCTGGCGGCGCTGTTGACGCCGGCGAATGTGTAGGTGGCGGCGCCGTCGCCGATCGCCACCTGGCCGGCCCGCGTGGTGGTGACACCGGCGCCGATGGCGACGGCATTGTCCTGGCCGGCGAGGCTGTCGGCGCCCAGGGCGATCGAATTGTTGACCGTTAGGATGTTGCCCAAAGTCCCGCTGCCGGCATTCTGGCCGATGGCAATGTTGTCGTTGCCGGCCAGAAATTGACCTGCACGGGTGCCGCTGGCGACATTGTTGTCGCCCTCTACGATATTGCCGGCGGAGGCACCGTTGGCGATGTTGTTGTCACCTTCTACGCCGCGGCCAGCAAAGTTGCCGCTTGCGGTGTTGTTGTCACCGGTCACGGTGGCGCCGGCGCCGGCGCCAACAGCAGCGTTTCCGTCGCCGGTCGCATCTGTGCCTGCGTTGACGCCGTTGGCAGTGTTGTTTTGACCTTTCACGCCGCTGCCGGCGGTAAAACCGGTGGCGGTGTTCCTGTCGCCGGTTACGTTGTTGCCTGCGCTTGCGCCACTAGCGGTGTTGTTGCTGCCGGTCACGAACTGGCCGGAGAAAGTACCGCTGGCGGTGTTGCTGTCGCCGTCCACGAAT
>NZ_RZQE01000250.1:0-8464 GCF_004022955.1 Mesorhizobium sp. M7A.F.Ca.US.002.01.1.1
GCATTGTGTCCGATGCGCTGTTTGCGTCGCCGGCGCCGGAAAAGCCTGGTTTCGCCATCGAGGCCGCCGAGCCCGCCGAAGGCGGTCCGGCCGCGCCCGCCGCCGCGGCCAAGCCGATCGCCGATCTGCTGGCGACCGCCAATGTCGAGCAGGGTGCCGCCGTCTTCAAGAAGTGCCAGGCCTGCCATTCCGGCGAAAAGGGCGGCCCCAACAAGGTCGGCCCGGACCTGTGGGACCTCGTCGACCGCCCGGTCGCCGAGCATGAAGGCTTTGCCTATTCGGCCGGCATGAAGGAATTCTCCAAGGGCGGCACCGAGAAGTGGACCTACGACAACATCAACCACTTCATCACCTCGCCGAAGAAATTCGTGAAGGGCACCGCCATGGGCTTCGCCGGCCTGCCCAAGGACGAGGACCGCGCCAACGTCATCGCCTATCTGCGCACGCTGTCCGACAATCCCAAGCCGCTGCCGGCACCAGGGGCTGCCGCCGATGCAGGCGCCAAGCCTGCCGATGCAGCCGCTCCGGCAAAGCCGGCTGAGGGTGCCGCGCCGGCCGCTCCCGCCGCCCCGGCTCCGGCCGCACCGGCACCGGCGCCTGCCCAATAATTTCGATATCATCTCAACGACCTTGAAAAAGCCGGGTTCAGCCCGGCTTTTTTATTGGGAAAACCGCATAGGCGGCGACAAAGCCGCGCATGACGGTTTTCACGAGCGCCAAATCATCTAGATTGCCCATGAACGGGCATCGCGAAGAGGATAGTGCATGACGGTTGGCCGAACGCTTCTCAAGTCGTTGCTGGCGGCAGCCCTTCTGGCGGCGGGATTGCAGGCTGCCCGCGCCGACGAATGGCGCACCACCTCATCGCTGATCGGCGAGTCCAAATACGGCGCCAATTTCCAGCACTACGACTACGTCAATCCGAACGCGCCCAAGGGCGGCACGCTGAATTCGGTGGAACTCGGCACCTTCGACAGCTTCAATCCTTTCATCGCACGCGGCACCCCTGCCGCAGGATTGAACTATCAGGGTGGGCTCCTCTACCAGTCGCTGATGGCGAAATCCCTTGACGAGGGCAGCGTCAACCATCCCGAGATAGCAGACGCCTACAAGTACCCAGCCGATTTTTCATCCGCAACTTATCGGCTCGACCCGCGTGCCAGATGGCATGATGGCCAACCGATCACCGTGGATGACGTGATTTGGTCATTCAACTTTCTCAAAAAGGAAAGTCCGCAGTTCAACCGCTATTTCGCCAACGTCACCGAGGCGGTCGCCGTTTCAGATCGGGAAGTCGAGTTCCGTTTTGATCAGAAGGGCAATCGCGAGTTACCGCTGATCATGGCGGATGTGGTGGTGCTGCCGAAGCACTGGTGGGAAGGCACCGATGCCAACGGCAAGAAGCGCGACATCACCCAGCCAAGCCTTGAAATCCCGCTCGGCTCTGGACCCTACAAGATCGAGAGCTTCAAACCTGGTTCGGAAGTCGTCTGGCGACGCGTTCCGGACTTCTGGGCCGCCGATCTGGCCATCAATGTCGGGCGCAACAACTACGACACCAGACGCTACACCTACATTCTCGATGACAACGCCGCGTGGCAAGCCTTCACCAAAGGCGGATATGAGGACATCCAGGCTGAAAACAGTGCGCGATTATGGATGACGCGCTACAATTTTCCGGCTCTCAAAGCCGGCGATGTCATCAAGCGGGAGTTCAAGGCGACATCACTCGCCTCGATGCAAGGTTTCATGCTGAACACGCGACGGACAAAGTTCCAGGATCGGCGCGTGCGCGAGGCGCTCGGTTACGCCTTCGACTTCGAAACCTTGAACCGCACCCAATCCTTCGGCCTCAACACCCGCTCCAACAGCTATTTCATGGGCAGCGAACTTGCTTCGAGCGGACTGCCGCGGGGCAAAGAATTGGAGATCCTCAATCAATACAAGGGCAAGCTCCCGCCAGAACTGTTTACCCAGGAGTTCAAGCTTCCGGTCTTCGATAGCCCGAAGGCCGAGCGGTCGTACCTGCGCGAAGCGATCGATCTGTTTGCGGCGGCGGGTTGGAAAATCCAGAATGGCCGTATGACCAATGAGAAAAGCGGGGAGCCTTTTACCGTCGAGATTCTGGGCTTCGACCAGGGCGCCGAACAAACGGTCAATCCATTTGTAAATATGCTGGGAAAGATCGGCATCTCGGCTTCGTTCAGGATAGTCGATACCAGCCAGTACATCGCTCGCGTCAACAATTTCGACTACGACGTCATAACCTCTCGGCTGCCGCAGTCGGACTCGCCGGGCAATGAACAACGCGAGTACTGGAGTTCGAAGGCAGCCGATACACCGGGCTCACGAAATTACGCGGGGATCAAGGACCCAGTGGTCGACGCACTGGTTGAACGCGTTATCTTCGCGACGGATCGCGACGACCTGCTCGCCGCCACTCATGCGCTCGACCGGGTTCTGTTGTGGAATTTCTATTGCGTCCCGCAATTCACCCGATCCGTAACCTGGCTGGCCTACTGGAACAAATTCGGCATCCCGGAAAAACAGCCGACTTACTTGGGTCCCGACATCGATTCCTGGTGGATCGACCCGGACAAGGAGAAGGCGCTGGCGGCCAAATACAAGGGCGGCAATTGATGGCGGCCCTGCCTCGCCGCGACTTTCTCGCCCTGGGCAGTGCCGCGGCAGCCGCTGCCCTGTTGCCGGGCCGGGCCTTCGCCGACATTGCGACCGGCATCAAGCTGCATGGCCTGTCCGCCTTCGGCGACCTCAAGTACAAGCCCGATTTCGCGCATTTCGACTACGTCAATCCGGACGCGCCCAAGGGCGGCCAGATGAATTTCGCGCCGCCGAACGCAACCCTCAATCAGAGCTTCCTGACCTTCAACACGTTGAATTTCCTGGTGTTGAAGGGTGAGGCGCCGCCGCGCGCCGAACTCTGTTTCGATTCGCTGATGACAAGCGCGCTCGATGAGCCGGATGCAGTCTATGGCCTGCTTGCCGAAACCGTTGCCCTGTCGCCAGACCGCAACGGTTTCCGCTTCGTGCTGCGACCGCAAGCGCGTTTCCACGACGGCTCGCCGCTGACCGCGCAAGACGTTGTCTTTGCGCTGAAGCTCTATAAGGACAAGGGCCATCCGAACCTTTCCCAGGCGTTGCGGTACATGACCGACGTGGTTGCGGTCGATCCCACCACCGTCGATCTCACCCTCAACGGCAAGCAGTCGGCGCAAAACGTCCTTGCGATCGTGGGGATGCCGATCGTCTCCAAGGCCTTTTACACGGCCAATGATTTCGATGCTTCGACCATGACGCCGCCGCTTGGCTCGGGACCCTACAAGATTGGACGCGTGGCGGCCGGACAGACGGTCGAATATGACCGCGTCGCCGATTATTGGGGCCGCGATCTCCCGGTGAACCGCGGCCTCTACAATTTCGACCGCATCCGCATCGACTTCTATCTTGACCGGCAGGCGGCATTCGAGGCCTTCAAGAAAGGCGACACGCATTTTCGCGAGGAATTCACCTCACGGGTATGGGCGACCGGATACGACTTTCCGGCGCTGAAGGACGGCAAGGTCCTCAAACGGGAATTTCCCGGCGAGAAGACGCCAGACATGCAGAGCGTCGCGCTGAACCAGCGTCGTCCGCAATTCCGCGATGAGCGGGTGCGGCGGGCGATCGCCAGATGTTTCGATTTCGAATGGATGAAGCGGGCCTTGTTTTACGGCTCCTACGAGCGTTCTCAATCGAACTTCGAACGATCGGATTACAAGGCCGAAGGCCTGCCCTCGCCTGACGAATTGGCCCTGCTGGAGCCATTCCGGGCCGAGTTGCCGCCAGAGGTTTTCGGTGAAGCGGTAACACAGCCCCTGTCCGACGGTTCGGGCCATGACCGCAAGCTGCTGGGCGAGGCTTCGAGATTGCTTGCGCAAGCCGGCTGGAAGCGCGACGGCAGTTTCGTCGTCAATGACAAGGGTGAGCGGCTGCGGGTCGAAATGCTGGCGGAGGACGATGGCATCGTTCGTATCTACACCCCGTGGTCGGAGAATATGAAGGCGATCGGGATCGACGCATCGATCCGGCAAATCGATTCGGCGCAGTATGAGCAGCGGCACAGCAATTACGACTTCGATCTTGCCTTGCTGCATTGGTCGATCGGGGCGACGCCGACTGACGACAGCCTGCAGATGCTCTATGATTCCCGCATGGCGAAAATCCCGGGGCAGCGCAACTATCCCGGCACCGAAAGCAAGGCCATCGACGCCCTGATCGCGGCAGCAGCCAAGGCGAAAGACCGTATAGAACTCGTCACGGCGCTCAGAGCGCTCGACCGGGTCTTGCGCGCGCGGCTGGACTGGATTCCAACATACTATCTGGCGAATCACCGCGTCGCCTATTGGGACATGTTCGGCTTTGTCGAACAGAAGCCTGATTTCGGCTTTCCGGTCGAGACGCTGTGGTGGTTCGATAAGGGCAAGGCGGCAAGAATTGGCAAAGGCTGAGATGTTCGCTCAACGAGGGCAGAAGGCCTGATGGGCGCCTATATCCTGCGCCGCATCCTTTTGATGATCCCGACGCTGTTCGGCATCATGGCGATATCCTTCGCCGTCATCCAGTTCGCCCCCGGCGGTCCGGTCGAACAGGTCATCGCCCGGCTGACCAATCAGGGCGGCAGCGACCGCCTCGGCGGTGGTGGCGGCGACGCGGGTGCCGGCGGCAATTTCGATGCCGCCGGTGACGTCAGCTCGAAATATCGCGGTGCGCAGGGGCTCGATCCGGAATTCATCAAGAAGCTGGAAAAGCAGTTCGGCTTCGACAAGCCGCCGCTCGAGCGCTTCGGCATGATGCTGTGGAACTATGCCCGCTTCGATTTCGGCGACAGCTATTTCCGCGACATTTCGGTGCTCGACCTGATCCTGGAAAAAATGCCGGTGTCGATCTCGATCGGGCTGTGGATCACGCTGTTGTCCTATTTGATCTCGATCCCGCTCGGCATCCGCAAGGCGGTCAAGGACGGCACTCCCTTCGACGTCTGGACCAGCGGCGTCGTCATTGTCGGCTATGCCATTCCGGGCTTCCTGTTCGGCATCATGCTGATGGTGCTGTTTGCCGGCGGGTCTTTCTGGGACTGGTTTCCGTTGCGCGGCCTCACCTCGGACAATTGGGATCAATTGTCGTGGTGGGGAAAGATCGTCGACTATTTCTGGCACATGACATTGCCGCTGACCGCGCTGGTGCTGTCGGCCTTCGCCACCACGACGCTGCTGACCAAGAACTCGTTCCTCGAAGAAATCCGCAAACAGTATGTGGTGACGGCGCGGGCCAAGGGTCTGTCGGAACGGCAGGTGCTCTACGGCCACGTCTTCCGCAACGCCATGCTGATCGTCATCGCCGGTTTTCCCGGCGCCTTCATCTCGGCCTTCTTCACCGGCTCGCTGCTGATCGAGAACATCTTCTCCCTCGATGGCCTCGGTCTGCTCGGCTTCCGGTCGGTGGTCGAGCGCGACTATCCGGTGGTGTTCGCCAATCTCTACATCTTCTCGCTGCTCGGGCTGTTCGTCGGGCTCTTGTCCGACCTGCTCTACACCTGGGTCGATCCGCGCATCGATTTCGAGCGGAGAGACGTCTGATGTCGGAGGCTACAGTCCCCGTCGACGCGGCACCCGCGCGGATCAAGCGGCCGTTTCTGTCGCCGCTCAACAAGCGCCGCCTGCAGAACTTCAAAGCCAACCGCCGCGGCTACTGGTCGCTGTGGATCTTCCTCGTCCTGTTCGTGCTGTCGCTGTTTTCCGAGTTCATCGCCAACGACAAGCCGATCATCGCTTCCTACAAGGGCGAAATCCTGTTTCCGGTGTTGGTCGCCTACCCCGAGGAAAAATTCGGCGGCTTCTATGCCGTCACCGACTATCGCGATCCGGTCATCCAGGACGAGATCAACGCCAATGGCTGGATGATCTGGCCGCCGGTGCGCTACTCCTATCAGACGGTCAACAACGCTATTCCCGAAGCAGCACCGGCCAAGCCGTCGTGGCAGTATGACGCCAAGACACGCTGCAATCAGTATCCGCAGGGTGCTGCCGACCCCGCCTGCATCGTCGGCAACTGGAATTGGCTCGGCACCGACGACCAGGCGCGCGACGTGCTGGCGCGCGTCATCTACGGCTTCCGCATTTCGGTGCTGTTCGGCCTGATCCTGACCGCCGGCTCCGCCTTGATCGGCGTCGCGGCCGGCGCCGTGCAAGGCTATTTCGGCGGCTGGACGGATCTCTTGTTCCAGCGTTTCATCGAGATCTGGTCCGCCATCCCGGTGCTCTATCTCCTGCTCATCGTCGCCGCCATCCTGCCGCCGGGCTTCTTCATCCTGCTCGGCCTGATGCTGCTGTTTTCCTGGGTGGCGCTGGTCGGCGTGGTGCGGGCCGAGTTCCTGCGCGCCCGCAATTTCGAATATGTCAACGCGGCCCGGGCGCTCGGCGTGCCCAACCGCACCATCATGTTCCGGCACCTGTTGCCCAACGCCATGGTGGCGACACTGACCTTCATGCCCTTCCTGCTCTCGGGCTCGATCTCGACGCTGACCTCGCTCGACTATCTCGGCTTTGGCCTGCCGCCCGGCTCCGCCTCGCTCGGCGAATTGCTCAAGCAGGCGCAGCGCAACCTCAATGCGCCGTGGCTCGGCATTTCCGGCTTCGTCGTCATCTCGCTGATGCTGTCCCTGCTGGTCTTCGTCGGCGAGGCGACGCGCGACGCCTTCGATCCGCGCAAGACGTTCAGATGAGCGAAGCCCCCTTGCTCAGCGTACAGGACCTCAGCGTCGCCTTCAGCCAGGGCGGCGGCCAGTCGACGGCTGTCGACCACATCTCGTTCGACATCGCCAAGGGCGAGACGGTGGCGCTGGTCGGCGAATCCGGCTCCGGCAAATCGGTCTCGGCGCTTTCGGTGCTGAAGCTTTTGCCCTATCCAAGCGCCAGCCACCCCTCGGGAAAGATCGTGTTCCAGGGCAACGACCTGCTGGCGATGGGCGAGAAGCAGTTGCGGCAGGTGCGCGGCAACAAGATCACCATGATCTTCCAGGAGCCGATGACCTCGCTCAATCCGCTGCACACGATCGAGCATCAAATCGTCGAGATCCTGAAGCTGCACCAAGGCATGGCCGACCGCCCCGCCAAGGAGCGCACGCTGGCCCTGCTCAACGAGGTTGGCATCCGCGATCCGCACAAGCGCCTCGATGCCTATCCACACCAGTTGTCCGGGGGCCAGCGCCAGCGCGTGATGATCGCCATGGCGCTGGCCAACGAGCCCGAACTTCTGATCGCCGACGAGCCGACGACGGCGCTCGACGTCACCGTTCAGGCGCAGATCCTCGAACTGCTGGCCGGCTTGAAGAGCCGCAAGGGCATGTCGATGCTGTTCATCACCCATGATCTCGGCATCGTGCGCAAGATTGCCGACCGCGTCTGCGTGATGACCAAGGGCAAGATCGTCGAGACCGGCCCGACCAAGGAGATTTTCGCCAATCCGCAGCATGCCTACACAAGGCATCTGCTGGCGGCCGAGCCGAAGGGCAAGCCGCCGGCCGCCAATGCCGACGCCAAGCCGGTCATGACCGGCAAGGACATAAAGGTCTGGTTCCCGATCAAGCAGGGCTTCTTCCGCCGCACCGTCGACAATGTGAAGGCAGTGGACGGCATCGATGTCACCGTGCGCGCCGGCCAGACGCTCGGCGTGGTCGGCGAATCCGGCTCCGGCAAGACGACGCTCGGCTTGGCGCTGGCGCGCATGATCTCGTCGACCGGCATGATCCAGTTCAACGGTCGCGACATCAACCAGCTGTCCTTCAATGCAATGCGGCCGCTCAGGCGCGAATTGCAGATCGTCTTCCAGGATCCGTTCGGCTCGCTCAGCCCGCGCATGTCGATCGCCGAGATCATCGAGGAAGGCCTCAAGATCCACGAGCCGAAGCTGTCGCCCGACGAGCGCGACGACAAGGTGGCCGCCGTGCTGAAGGAGGTTGGGCTCGATCCGGCGACCCGCAACCGCTACCCGCACGAGTTTTCCGGCGGCCAGCGCCAGCGCGTTGCCATCGCACGCGCCATGGTGCTCAACCCGCGCTTCGTCATGCTGGACGAGCCGACATCGGCACTCGACATGAGCGTGCAGGCGCAGGTTGTCGACCTGCTGCGCAGCCTGCAGGCCAAGCACGATCTCGCCTATCTCTTCATCAGCCATGATTTGAAAGTCATCCGGGCGCTCGCCAACGACGTCATCGTCATGCGCAATGGCAGGATCGTCGAAGCCGGCCCTTCCCAGCAGATTTTTGAAAATCCGCAAACCGACTATACTCGGGCGCTGATCTCGGCCGCCTTCAAGATCGAGACGGCACCGGTCGGCATCGTCAGCGAGTGATTTGCGTAAAGAGGGACTAGAGGACCGCAATGGAAAAAGGCCGCATCCTGCTTGC
>NZ_RZQE01000251.1:0-8460 GCF_004022955.1 Mesorhizobium sp. M7A.F.Ca.US.002.01.1.1
ATACGGGCGAGCGGAAAGTGCTGGGCCAGCACCTTGCCGCCTGAGTTCGAGGCACCGCCCGCCAGCCAGGCGTTGCCGAGCCGGTGGCTGTAGATGCCGAAGCGCGGCGCCGAAATCGGCCGGTCGGACAGGATCTTGATGGTCAGCGAGGATCCCAGCGCAGTGACCCCGTCGCCGATCGCGGCGGCACCGGTCGCCAGGAACGAGGCGCAGCCATCCGTGGTGCCGGCGACGACGGCCACATCGCGCGGCAAGCCGAACAGTTCCCCGGCTTCCGCGGTGAGGGCGCCCGTGACCTCGCCCGGCACGACTACGCGCGGCAGCAACTCCATGCGCATTCCGGTCGCCGCGATCCATTCCGGCCAGCGGCGGGCCTCGACATCATAACCTGTCTTCAGGGCATTGTTCTCGTCGCTGACGTCGAAGCGGCCGGAGAAGTTTCCGGCAATCCAGTCGGCCTGATGCAGCACTGCCGCAATGCCCGGTAGATGCTGGAAGCGCAGGGCCTTGGCGAGGCCGGATGTCGCTCCATGCGCTGCACTTGCAGCCGGCGCGGTGCGGGCGATCGCGGCCAAGAGGCCGTCGTCATCGACCTTGTCGTTGTACATCAGCGGTTCGGCCAGCGGCAGCCCGGCGGCGTCGACCGGCAGCAGCGTGCCGGAGGTGCCGTCGACGGCGATGGCGCGGACCGCCGTGCGGTCGATGCCGGAAAGCAGCTCCGTCAGCGCCGCCTTGACCGCTTGCCACCACGCCGTGGGGGCTCGGCCATCGCGGCCAAACCTGTCGAGTGGAACGGCCGAATGCCCGGCTATGGAAAAATCACGGCGCATGGCGACGGCGCGCGCACCTGATGTGCCAATGTCGATGCCGATGACAAGTGGCATCATGTCCATGCTAGCCGCCAGCCGCGTTGAGCTTCTGGCGATATTGCTCGGCGTCCCAGTTGACCAGCTCGTCATTCTCGGAAGCGGTGAGATAGTTCAGCCGCGCGGCGATGTCGACACGCGCCGTCACGTCGGCGAGGCAGCGTTGCATGGCATCGGCGCCGGCACTGGCGTCGCCGCGCATCAGCACGCCTGCGCCGGGAAACAGGATCGCCGCAGGCGACGTGCCCAGTCGTGCAACGACATCTGCCACGGCCTCGCCTGGCTTCGCCACGACGGAGCCCTGGCCGAGGAAGATGACGTGGTCCGGATAGAGGCTGCCGGCCTGCGCCATGCGGCGGCTCTCAGCGTCGAGCGCAACCGCATGCGCTTCGACATCGGCCGGCAATCTGTAGCCGCTGTCGCCGGCAAGCGCGGCCAAGGCGTCGAGGTCGGGTGCGGCGGTCGCGCGCGCCGGCCGGGCCAGCAATGACCTGATACGGCGCAGCAGAAGCTCCGCCCCGGCGACGGTTTCGGCAGCGACGACCAGCCCGTGATTGCCAAGGATCAGCACGTCGACACCAGGCCGCAGTTTTTCGGCAATGCCGCGTGCAAGCGGCAGGCCGGGCCGGAAATAGGGCACATAGGCCCATTCGATGCCATCGAGCCGCTTGGCGACCTCGGCCTCGCCATCGGCCTGCACGGCAAGCGAGATGGTGTCGACGCAATGGACATGCAGAACGACGCGCTGCGGCATCAAAGCGTGCACCGTGGTCTCGATCGATGGCCGCAGGCCGCGCGGGTTGAGCGCTGCAATGGTGAAACCCTGCGGCTGGTCGGCGGCGCGATCGCGCTGTTCGACGGCTTTCAGCAGCGGCGCCATCGCCACCGGCACCATGATGTCATCGACCAGCGCGTCTTTCAGCCAGGTGCCGGAGGCCTTGATCCACAGCGTGTCGCCGGCTTTCAGCGAGGTGTTGCCGCCTGCCGCCTGGGTGAGATGCGGGCTCCGCCCGATGCTGGCCGAAAGCGCCCGCAAGGCCGCCAGTTCCTGCGCGTCAGCTTGGGTCGCCATGGCGCTTTTCCTCCAACGGCTCGGCCGTGTCCTGCGCGAAATCCCGTTGCCGGGATCGAATTGGCGCTGATATCGCAGAAACGAGTGATCTACGTCAATAGTGATCTACTGTCATCAAACACGCTTGCAATCCGACTAATGTTGAGTAAGTTACGCCAATTGCCATGGAAAATGGCATCCGGGAGGAAAGAATTGAGCGACTCCGGCCGCCAGCGTCAGATCGTCGAACTGTTGCGGGATCGTCCGTTCGCTTCGGTGCGCGAGTTGCAGGAGCGGCTTGGCGTTTCAGCCGCGACGGTCAGGCGCGATATCGACAGGATCGACGAGGCCGGCGAAGCGCGGAAGGTCTATGGCGGCATATCGGCGCTCGACGGCGCTTCCCAGGCCGGTGTTGCCTACGCCAGGCCCTACGACGAGAACCGCGACCTTGCGGTCGAGGCCAAGCGGCAGATCGCCGCTCTCGCGGCGACCATGGTGCGCGACGGCGACGCCGTCATCGTGCATGGCGGCTCGACCTGCTTCCATCTGGGCGTCAAGCTCGCTGAGCGCAACATCCGCCTCTACACCAACTCGATGCCGCTGGCGGCCTATCTCAGCGACCACGGCCATTGCAGCCTGACGGTTGCGGGCGGTGATCTGCATCGCGAACCCGGCATCATCCATTCGCTCAGCCAAGCCGTGCCCTTCTATGCCTCCAAATTCTTTCTCGGCGCGCAAGGCCTTGGCCAGGAAGGCGTGATGGAATCGCACCCGCTGCTGGTACGCTCGATCGTCGATCTCAGCCTTTGCGCCGACCAGATCGTGGTGCTGGCCGACAGCCGCAAACTGTCGATCCACGCGCGCAATGTCGCGTTGCCGCTTTCCCGCATCGGCACGCTGGTCACCGACGACGGTCTCTCCGACGCCGATGCGCGCATGCTGGAGGACGCCGGCGTCATGGTGCGGATAGCCTCGGGAGCCATCCAGTGAAGGTGGCTGTCCTCGATTTCGGCAAGACCAATTCGAAGCTGTTCGTCTTCGGCCAGGACGGGCGGATCATCGACGAGCGCCGGACACAGCCGAAATGGGTGCGCCAAGGCGTCTTCAGCGTGCTCGACGAGGCGGCGCTCCACCATTGGGCGCTCAGCGCCGTTGCCGATGCGGTCGACGGTCATGGAGTGGAAGGGGTCATGGTGTCGGGCCATGGCTGCACCTTTGCCTTGGTCGACGAAGTGGCGCTGACGCATCCGATCCTCGATTACGAGCAAGAGCCGCCGGCCGAGATTGCCGCGCGGATCGATCGCCGCGTTCCGGACTTTTCCGAGACCTTTTCGCCGCGGCTGCCGCTCGGCTTCAACTACGGCCGCCACATGCTGTGGCTGCAGGAGGTCGATCCCGACGCGTTCGCTACGTCGAAATCGATCCTCGGCTATCCGCAATACTGGAGCTGGCGCCTTGGCGGGCGGGCGGTCTCGGAAGTGTCCTATCTCGGCTGCCATTCGCATCTGTGGGCGCCGCGGAGCCAGGACTTTTCCTCGCTGGTCAACGCGCAGGGCTGGCGTGACCGGATGCCTGGCTTCGAGCGCGCCGGCACTGTTATCGGCGAGCACCGCCTCGACGCTGCGGCGCGACCGATCGCCATCCACAACGGCGTCCATGATTCGAATGCGGCGCTCTATGCCTATCGCCGGCAGGAGCTTGGCCCGGTCACCGTCGTTTCGACCGGCACCTGGGTCGTCGTGCTCAATCCGGATTGCCCGCTCGACGCACTCGACCGGGATCGCGACATGCTGGTCAATGTCGATGTCGGCGGCGGCCCGGTGCCGACCATTCGCTTCATGGGCGGGCGCGAATTCGCAACCATCAGCGGCGGCTGGCAAGGCGAGATCGCCCGTCCGGTGGTGCAGCAGGTGATCGATGCCGGCATCATGGCGCTGCCGAGCTTCGCGCCAGGCGGGCCGATGCCCAGTCAGTCCGGCCGGCTGGTGGGGCGCACGCCCGATGCCGAGGAACGCGCGGCGGCGGCGCTGCTCTACGTCGCGCTGATGGTCGATCTGTCGCTCGACCTCATCCATTCGAACAACACGGTGATCGTCGATGGCGGGCTGAACACAGGCGGTGTGTTGGCCGGACTGCTGGCGCAGTTGCGTCCCGGCCAGGCTTTCCTGCAGGGCGCCACGCTGGAGGGCAGCGCCACGGGTGCAGCGGCGCTCGCCTTCGAGAGCGTCGGGCGCGAATTCGCCGCCGAAGTTCCAGAGCCGGTGCACGCGTCGCGTTTCACCGGGTTGGCAGGCTATCGCAGCAACTGGCGTGACGCCACGATGGACCAGGGCGTCGCCGGTGCGGCAGTGGGAGGTGCGCGATGAGTGCGATTGCCCAGGCCGAGACGGCGCGCCAGCCGGTGCTGGAGATGCGGCACATCTCCAAGACGTTCGGCGCGATCCGTGCCTTGCACGATGTCTCGCTCAGCGTCCATGCCGGGGAGCTGCACGCCTTGATGGGCGAGAACGGCGCCGGCAAGTCGACATTGATGAAAGTGCTTTCAGGCGCCTATCGGCCGGATGCCGGCGGCGAGATCCTGATCGACGGCATGCCGACTGCGACCGGCGATCCGATCAAGGCGCGCGCCAGCGGCGTCGCGGTGATCTATCAGGAGCTGTCGCTGGCGCCCAATCTGACGGTGGCGCAGAACATCTTCCTCGGCAACGAGCCGCGACGCTTCGGCATCGTCGATCGCGACCAGTGCACCCGGCGCGCCAGCGAGATCATCAAGCGGCTCGGCGTTTCCTTTTCGGCCCGCGACATGGTCTCCAGCCTGTCGCTCGGCGAGCGCCAGCTGGTCGAGATCGCCCGCGCGCTATCGACCAATGCGCGTATCATCGTCATGGACGAGCCGACCACGTCGCTGACCTCGCGCGAGACCGACCGGCTGTTCGAGGTCATCGCGACGCTGAAATCGCAAGGCATCGCCATCATCTACATCAGCCACCGCATGGAAGAGGTGTACCAGCTTGCCGACCGCGTCAGCGTGCTGCGCGACAGCGGTTATGTCGGCACGCTCGAGCGTGCCGACCTCAGTGCCTCGCGCCTCGTCTCGATGATGGTCGGCCGCGATTTGTCGGCTTTCTACAAGAAGGATCATCGGCCGCCGGACGAAAAGCGCGCGGTGGCGCTCTCGGTGCGCGCCATGTCCGACGGCCGTCTCCTGAAAAACTGTTCGTTCGACCTGCACAAGGGCGAGGTGCTGGCGCTGGCGGGTCTGGTCGGTTCCGGCCGCACAGAGCTTGCGCGGCTGATCTTCGGCGCCGACAGGCACATTTCAGGCACGCTGGAACTCGACGGCAAACCTGTAACCATCGGCTCGCCGCGCGAGGCGCTCGATGCCGGCATCGCCTATCTGACCGAGGACCGCAAGGAACTCGGCCTGTTCCTCGACATGTCGACCTCCGACAATATCAGCATGGGCGTGCTGGCGCGGGATTCGCGCGCCGGCGGCTTGCGCGACTTCGCGGCCGCCGAAAGGCGTGCTTCCAAGGCCGTTGCCGATCTCTCCATCCGCACCAGTTCGGTGCAGGCCAATGCCGGCTCGCTGTCGGGCGGCAACCAGCAGAAGGTGCTGCTCGCCCGCCTGCTCGAGACCGAGCCGAAGGTCGTCATCCTCGACGAGCCGACCCGCGGCGTCGATGTCGGAGCGAAATCGGAAATCTACCGGCTGATCGACAATCTCGCCAAGCAGGGCATCGCCATCCTGATGATCTCCAGCGAACTGCCCGAGGTGATCGGTGTCGCCGATCGCGTGCTGGTGATGCGCGACGGCACGATATCGGGCGAGGTGACGGCATCGCAAGGCGAACCGCTAAGCCAGGAGGAAATCATGGAACTTGCAACGGGAGCGGCTCAGCAATGACCGACAAGGCGACCGAGATCAGCGCAGGCGGCAAAGCCACCGGCACGAGCCGACGGTTGCGCACGGCTTTCGCTGCCCTTGGCATGCTGCCGGTGCTGATCCTGCTGGCGGCCGGCTTCCAGTTCCTGAACCCGCGCTTCCTGACCGAGACCAACCTGTTGATCGTCACCCAGCAGTCGTCGATCAACATCGTGCTGGCGGCCGGCATGACCTTCGTCATCCTCACCGGCGGCATCGACCTGTCCGTCGGCGCCATCCTCGCCGCATCGGCGATGGTGGCGGTGATCGTATCGCTGGTGCCGGACTGGGGTTTGCTCGGCGTGCCGGCGGCCATTCTGGTCGGCCTCGGCTTCGGCCTCGTCAACGGGCTGCTCATCGCCTACATCAAGCTGCCGCCCTTCATCGTCACGCTGGGTTCGCTGACCGCGGTGCGCGGTGTCGCCCGCCTGCTCGGCCAGGACACGACGGTGTTCAATTCGGACCTGCCGTTCGATTTCATCGGCAACGGTTCGCTGTTCGGCATCCCGTGGCTGGTCATCATCGCACTGTCGGTGGTGGTGCTGTCCTGGCTGGTGCTCAAGCGCACCGTGCTCGGCACCTGGATCTACGCCGTCGGCGGCAATGCCGAAGCGGCGCGGCTGACCGGTATCAAGGTGCCGCTGGTGCTGCTCTTCGTCTATGGCGTTTCCGGCCTGCTGGCCGGCCTCGGCGGCGCCATGTCGGCGGCCCGGCTCTACGCCGCCAACGGCTTGCAGCTGGGCCAGTCCTACGAACTCGACGCCATTGCCGCGGTCATTCTCGGCGGCACCAGCTTCGTCGGCGGCGTCGGCTCGATCTGGGGAACGCTGATCGGCGGCCTGATCATCGCGGTGCTCTCCAACGGGCTCATCTTGGCCGGTGTCTCGGACATCTGGCAGTACATCATCAAGGGATTGGTCATCATCGTGGCGGTCGCCCTCGACCGCTACAGGCTCCAGGCAGGAGCAAGAACGTGATTGACCTTAGTCGCCGGCGTCAACGACCGGTTTGTGTAACGCACCGTGAGAGGCGCGGGGCAATCGGAGGAAAGCAATGAAGACCATCGCCAAACTGCTCTGCGGCGTCGCACTCGCGTCGCTCGCCATCGCGCCTGCTTCGGCCAAGGACCTCAACAAGGTCGGTATCTCGGTCGGCCTGCTCGGCAATCCCTTCTTCGTCGCCACCATCAAGGGCATCGAGGACGCGGCCAAGAAGATCAACCCGAAGGTCGAGGTGACCTCGGTATCGGCCGACTATGACCTCAACAAGCAGGTCTCGCAGGTCGATTCGTTCATCGCCGCCGGTGTCGACGTGATCATGCTCAATGCCGTCGACGCCAAGGCGATCGCGCCGGCGGTGAAGAAGGCACAGGCCGCAGGTATCGTCGTTGCCGCCTTCGACGTTTCGGCGCCGGGCGCCGACGTCACCGTGATGACCAACAACGTCAAGGCCGGCGAAGAGGCCTGCCAGTACCTGGTCGACCATACCGGCGGCAAGGGCGACTACGTCATCCTCAACGGACCGGCATCGTCGTCGATCCTGGAGCGGGTGAAGGGCTGCAAGAACGTGCTTTCGCAGCATCCCGACATCAAGATCCTCTCCGACGACCAGAATGCCGAAGGCTCGCGCGACGGCGGCCTGAAGGTGTTCCAGTCGCTGCTCACCCGCTTCGACAAGATCGATGCGGTGTTTGCCATCAATGACCCGACGGCGATCGGCGCCCAGCTCGCTGCCAAGCAGCTCAACCGTTCGGAGTTCATCTTCACCGCCGTCGACGGCGCGCCCGATATCGAGAAGGAACTCTCTTCCGGCACCTCGATGATCAAGGCCTCGGCCTCGCAGGATCCCTATGTGATGGCCGGCCAGTCACTGACGATGGCGGCCGAACTGCTGGCCGGCAAGAAGCCGGCGGAGCCGACCGTTCTGCTCGACCCGAAGCTGATCACGGCCGAGAACCTGAAGGACTACAAGGGCTGGACCGCAGCCCGCTAAATTCTTCCCAAGACCGGTGCGGCCGGGATGACCCGGCCGCACCTTGTCAGCACCGGAGACGATGATGTCGCGTATTGGAATCCATTCTTTCGTCTGGTCGGCGAGCTCGGCTCAGGCCGATCTGGAGCGCACGCTGGCCAACACCAGGGAGGCCGGCTTCGACCTCATCGAATTCTCCTATCTCGACCCCGCCAATGTCGACATCGGCGGGCTTGCGGGGCGCATCGCCGATCTTGGCCTCGGCGTGGCGATCAGCATCGGATTGCCTGGTGATGGCGATATTTCGAGCGCCGACAAGGCAATTGCCGCGCGCGGCGTCGAAATCCTCAACGACACCATCGCGCTGACGCGTGACCTCGGCGGTCGGAAGGTCGCCGGCATTCTCTCGACCAGCCACGGATTGCAGGTCGAGGCGCCGACGCGCGATCAATGGCAGCGCAGTGCCGGCACGCTGGCCAAGGTTGCCGAAACAGCCAAGGCGGCCGGCGTCACGCTCAACCTCGAGATCGTCAACCGCTTCGAAAGCAATCTGCTCAACACCGCCGCGCAAGGACTGGCCTTCATCGAGGACACTGGCTCGGACAACATCTTCCTGCATCTCGACACGTTCCACATGAACATCGAGG
>NZ_RZQE01000252.1:0-8441 GCF_004022955.1 Mesorhizobium sp. M7A.F.Ca.US.002.01.1.1
CCGCACCGTTGGCAATCGCCGGCGCGTCCACGGCGCAGGCCGAGCTGGCCGTTGCCAAGCCGGACGCTGCGAATGCCGATGCCGCTGCCACGAGCGTCGCGCCGGAGATGATGGCGCTCAACGTCCCATTGCCGACATGGCGGCCGGAAAGCCAGTCAAGCCCGACGCGCCAGTTGGAAGCAGCCAAATCTGGCGATGCCATCGGTGTCTTGCTGGCCATGCATCACCCCGACGACGGGCTGGCCGGCGAGCGGATCGCGGCGCCTGCGTCAAAGCCAGAAGATCGCGTCAGGGCGAACCCCAAGGCCGACCGTGTCCAGCGGCGCCCCGATTCCGAGGCAGATCGCGCTGTTGCCGGTGGGGCCGCATCAACAGGGACGCCCATGATTGCCGCCAATTTCATCCGCACGGCGCCGGAGCATGTCTATCTCGATGGATTCCAACCGCGGGGACGGACGTCCGATCACCGCCGCTTCACCGGCTCCGCGGTGAAATTCCTGCCCATCGCCAGTTTCAAATAGAGGGCGAAAGCACCGTTCGATCCAGTGTCGAAATGTGTTGCGCCATATCGATGGCCGGGGCGGTCACGGGATTCGCAATGCCGAACCCTTCCGCGCTATGACACTTGGCGAGCAGCGCGCTACTGCAGCGGGCAGTCGGCTCGTTGCTGTCGGCCGCCATCCGTTGCCTTTCGAGCAGATCGCCCCGCGAACTTGCCAGGATCGTGGTGGCGGCGCAAACGTGCACGAGGCATATTTGGCCCCGCCGGCCGCAACCGGCGGGACTAAGCCACAGGCCGCCCAGCGGGCGAGTTCTGCGACACGGATCACGCCTGGTGAATCACCAACTCGCTGGTCATGGGAATTCCTCTAAGGGCGCCAAGCACCATGTTGTGCGAGATCGCGCGCTCATGAATTTTCTCCAGATCGGCGCGGGGCGCCGAAGAACACACGGTCGCGCTGAGGTGCAGGGACACGTAGCAATGCCGGGCGTCCACGGGCGCCGTGAGCCCATCAAGTCCGTCGAACTCGCCACGCGGGTCGAACACGCCTTCCGCGATGAAATCGACCGAACGAAGATCGACCCCCGCATGCGCTGCCAGCATCGGATAATCCGAGCCGGCGCACACAGCCGCCGCGGCAAAGATCTGCTCCCAGGGAAAGACGGCGGTCGGCGAATTGTCCTTGAGGCTCGCCGGTCGCTCCAGTAGCGGTGTTGTGTAAGGATCGCCTGATTGCGGGTCGAAGCGGTAGCGGGCACGATAGGTGCCACGCACCGCGTCACCGTGTTTCTTTAGCACGGACACGATATCTTTGACTGTGCTGACGGTTTCTCCGAAGACTACTGGCATCTTTACCTCCCTATAAAATGAGAATTCCACTCCCTATTCCGGTCCGCGGATGCCGACGACGGTTGCCGCGGCCTGGCCCCAATTCCGACAATGTGCCGACAAGGCTCGCGCTACTTGGCAGGCGCGGCAGCCTGAGCGTCGCCGCCGAGATCCTTCTTGAAGGTCTCAAAGTCGACCTGCATGCCGTTGAAGATTGTGCTCCAGTGCCGTGACAGAGCGGCGATAGCGACGGCCTCTTCGATCTCGTCCTCCGTTGCGCCCGCCTGTTTTGCGCTCTCGGTGTCTTCCCAGATGCAATACTGGCAGGGAATTTGTGCGGAGACGGCGAGCGAGATCAGAGCCTTGACCTTCGGCGGCAGGGCGGTTTCGCTGGAGAACTGCAGAGCCTTCACCTCTGCCCAGGCGCCCGGCAGCGCTGCTTTTGAAACCTGATGGAGAAAGGTCGGCACCGAGCCGAGCGTCCGCTCGACGTCCTTATAGGTGGCGTCGACCTCAGCTTGACCGGCCCAGCCTAAGCCTGATGACAACAATGTGGCGCAGACGACAGTCGATGCGAACGCCGTGTGAAGGAGGCGGCGCGAGCGGCTGGGCCCGAGCTCGCCGTGGTGTGCAATGGAAGCAACATGGGAAACTGCGAAGGCGAACATGATCTCTCTCCTCTTTGGAACCATTTGCGTCCGGGCCAGATGATGCCCGCGTGCTGTAAGGAGTCACGGACGGGAGAAAAAGTTCGATCAGTCGTCCTCGATTCTAGGCGGACGCGGCGAAAGATGAAGATGCAAGCGTCGGGCCTTGCCGTCTCGCTGAAAGATCACCAGGACGACACCCGGCGGGCAGTGGAAAGGGTCTTCCGGCGGATTGACGAATAGTCCCTCGATCACAGTGACCTGGCTGGCGCTGAGAATGCGCTGCGGTTCCAGGCGGACGCCGGCTTCCGTGTCGGCGTCGACTTCCCAGGCAAGGAATGAGCGACCCAGCACTGGTTTGCTCGTCCCGCGGACAAGATGCAGGTCCTCTGCAAAGTGCCCAAGGAAGCGGTCACGCTCGCCATGCTGGTTGAGCCCATTGAAAATTTCGGAGTAGAATCGCTGGCGCTCGCGAGACTGCGAGCGAGCCTCTGTGTCGGCAAGGCCCGCCGTTTCCAGCAGCATCTCGGCAAGCTTGCGTTTGGCTTGCGACAAACGACTGCGAACCGTCCCAATCGGGACACCCAGAATGGCGGCCAGTTCCTCGTAAGACTGATAGCTTCCGAAATAGCGCAACATGGCGGTAGCCTGCAGCGGCTCGGGAAGCTTGCGTAGGGCGTCCCAAACCCATTCGCGAAGCGCGACTTTCTCCAGCCGCTCCTCAATGCTTGCGCGTTCGTCTGGGCGGTCTGGAATGTCGGCGGTCAAGATCTCGCGTCGTCTTCGACGCAATTGTTGCAGGCAACAGCGGTGCAACACAGTGCGAAGCCAGCCACCGACGGCTTGCGGATCCTTGAGTTCGCCGATGCGCCTCAGCGCGATCAGGAAAGTCTCATGCACAGCATCTTCGGCGTCCGACCCATAGCCGAGCATGTTCAGCGCTATCGCATAGAGCCGTGCGCGATGACGTTCCAGCAGCAGGCCGAGGCAACCACAATCGCCGCCCCGAGCGGCAAGGGCCAGTTCGGCATCACTCGGCACGATATGAGTTTCGTAGCCCATGGGCTTAAGATGCATCAACTGGCGAAAAAGTTCGAATGCCAGTTCAGCTTTGTCACGATCCGTGTTCGGCGGGCACCAGTTCACCAATGACGCTTTGATGGGGTTTTGGATTGAGGTTATGACCCTCACTTCACGTCCGTAACAACCGGCCCCGGAACGGGGTCCGTGAGAACCAGGCTCGCCGCCAAGATACTCAAGCGAGATCGAAAGTGCATATGGCAGTGAGCAAGGATTGGATTCTGGCGGATGCGGGCGATCTACGCGGCTAGATTCAATCCTGTAAAACTTTTTCCAGATTTGACACCATTTCACAAAATTGTAAGATAATCATCTTCCGTCAGCGATAGGCGATGACCATGTCGATCCGCGAAGAACTGGCCAACACGACCGTGGCGTTCACCTCCGCGGAAGAGAAGATCGTCCAGGTCCTGCTCGCCGATTACCCAATGTCGGGGCTGGGCACCGCAACCCGGCTGGCACGGCGCGCCGGCGTCAGCGACCCGAGCGTGACGCGGCTGATGACCAAGCTTGGCTATGTCGGCTTTGCCGATTTCCAGGCACGCCTGCTCACCGAAGTCGAATCCAGGCTGCATTCGCCGCTTTTGATGATGGAAGCCAAGCGTCCGGGCGGCTCCAGCGAAGGCACCGCACTTGCCTATTTCCATTCGGTTTCCGACAGCCTGGAGCGTACGCGCACGGCTGTGCCGGTGCAGGCCTACACGCGCGCTGTCAACATGCTGCTCGAGAGCAAGGGCCAGGTCGTGCTGCTGGGCGGCCGGTTCAGCCGGCATATCGCCTCCATGCTGGCCGGCTATCTCCTGCAGTTCCGCTCCGGCGTGCGCGACATCGGTTCGTTGAGTCCCGCCGATTTCGACCTGTTGATCGACCTTGGCAAGCGCGACCTCCTCGTCGTGTTCGATTACCGGCGCTACCAGTCGGACGTGGTGAGCTTTGCCCAGCAGGCCAAGGAGCGCGGCGTCTCCATCCTGCTGTTCACCGACGTCTGGCTGTCGCCGATATCTGACATAGCGGACCTGACCATGGTCGCGGCGATCGACGCCAACTCGCCGTTCGACACGCTGGCGACGGCCGTTGCCCAGATGGAAACCGTCTTTGCCCACGCGCTGGAGGGCCATGGCGCCGGGGTGCGCAAGCGCATCGAGGACATCGAGAAGATCCGCAGCGCCAATGCGGTCACGCTCGATACCGTCCTATCGTCATCGGCCGACGACGCCGCCAAATCCAAAACCACAAGGAAGTAGTGTCGTTGCGCGCAGTGCAGCGATGCAAAGCGCCGCGACGCAGAAAAGGAAGCGACAATGCCCGACAACCAGACCTTCATCGACGCCGTGCAGGCTGAGATCGAGACCGATCGCGACTGGTTGATCGGCCTGACCCGCGACATGGTCCGCATCCCTTCGGTCAACCCCAAATTCGAGCCCAATCCGGCGATCAACCGCGAGGCGGATGTCCAGGCGCTGCTCGAACCGATCCTCAAGCAGGACGGGTTCAGGACAGAGCAATGGGATGCCTTGCCCGGGCGGCCCAATCTGGTCGGCGAATGGGCGGGAGACGAGAGCCGCAGCCTGATCCTGTGCGGCCATATCGACGTCGTGCCGGTCGGCGCGATGAAGGACTGGTCGGTCGATCCGTTCGGCGGCGAAATCACCAATGGCCGGCTCTATGGCCGCGGTGCCGTCGACATGAAGGGCGGCGTCGCCGCTTGCATCGCCGCCGCGCGCGCGATCCGCAAGGCGGGCATCACGCTGCAGGGCCGGCTCGCCATCCACTCGGTCGTCGATGAGGAAGCCGGCGGCTTCGGCGCCATGGACGCGGTGAAGAAGGGCAAGCTCGCCAAGGCGGTGCTGGTCGCCGAACCGACCTGGGGCGATGTCCTGCCGGTCGAAGGCGGGCTGGAATGGGCGCGGGTGACGATCCGTGGCCGCAACGCCCATTCGGCGCTGCGCTACAACGAGATCTATCCGCAGCGCCACGACAAGGACCGGCTGGAGCCGGGCGTCAATGCGATCGAGATCGCCGCCCGCTTCATTGCCGCCGTGCGCCAGTATGAGCTGGACCGGACGCGAGCAAAATCGCATCCGCTGCTGCCGCTCGGCATGAACACCATCAACATCGGCGTCATGCATGGCGGCACCGGCCTTGGCGAGCACGGCCTGCCGACCGTGATGACCAACCCGGCCATCATTCCCGATGTCGCGGTGCTCGATCTCGACATGAAATTCCTGCCCGACGAGAATTCGGCCGACTACCGCCGCGATTTCGAGGCGTTCGTCCACCATTTCGCGCAGACCGATGCGTGGCTGCGCGACAACCCGCCTGCGATCCAATGGGAGCTCGGCGGGCTGCATTTTCCGCCGATGAACACGCCGGTCGACCATCCGCTGGTGAGATCGCTGATGAAGCGCAAGGCCATGGTCGGCAAGGCGCCGCAGGCGCGTGGCTTCGTCGCCGTGTGCGATGCCGCGCACTATGCCGGCGCCGGCGTCGACGGTGTCATCTTCGGCCCGTCAGGCGACGGATTTCACGGTTCCGACGAGTATGTCGAAGTCGAATCGGTGGTCGAGACCGCCAAGGTGATCGCCGCTTCGGTCATCGACTGGTGCGGCATCCGCTGAGGCGGAGCCGCCAGTCCGAAACGGTCAGGCCGGGCGCTTCAGGCGTCCGGCGACGGCGCCCCATGAAGCCTTGATCATGCCGACCAGGCCGCTCGGGTAGGCCAGCATCACGCCGATGATCAGCACCGCCGTGATCATCGGCCGCCACGCGCCGAAATCGGCCATCCATTCGGCGAAGATCGTCAGCACGAAAGAGGCGATGATGGCGCCGTAAATAGTGCTGGTGCCGCCAAGCAGCACCATCGACAGGATGATGGTCGCAAGGCTCATGCCGAAGACGTCGATCGAGGCATTGCGCTGGTAGGCGGCGTAGAAGGCGCCGGCGATGCCGGTGAAGAAGGCGCTCGCGGCAAGCGTCAGCATGCGCTGGCGCACGATCGAGACGCCGCGGCTGATGGCGTATTCCTCATTGTCGCGCAAGGCGACGATGCTGGCCCCGGTGCGTGAGCGCACGAACACGCGCAGGAATAGGGTGCTCGCCACCAGCAGCGCCAGCGCGATGTAGAAATAGGCTGATTTGCCGTCACGGACCATGTTGTGGTCGAACACGTATAGCCCGGGAATGCGCACCAACCCTTGCGTGCCGCCGGTGATGGCGGACTGGCTGATGATTACCTGCATCACCAGCTGCGCGAAGCCGAAAGTGACCAGGATGATGTAGATGCCCTTCAGCCGCAGGATCGGGATGGTCACCAGGATCGCCGCCAGGGTGGCGATGACACCGCTGGCAAACAGCGCGATCCACGGGTCGAATTCGGCCAGCTTGGTGAGCAGGCTGTAGGCATAGACGCCGATGCCGAACAGCGCCAGATGGCCGAAATTGAAGACGCCGCCATAGCCGAGGCTGAGGTCCCAGTTCGAGGCGACGATCGCATAGATGAAGGCCATGATCAGGATGTGGCGGGCATAGGTGTCGCCGAAGATCAGCGGCAGCAGTGTCAGAAAGGCGAAGCCGAGCACGAAGCCGATGGCCTCCTGCTTCCACGGCGTGCGGCCGGGAGCGATCGGGGTTGCCGCCTCTGTGTGGCTAAGGGTGATCGGCGATGTCGTGTCGGTCATGCTAGGCCTCGGGAGCGGCTGGCAAAGATGCCCTCGGGGCGCACCATCAGGGTCAGGATCAGCACGCCGAACAGCAGCGCCGGCGTCCAGTACAGGCCGAAATAATAGCTGCAGGCGGCCTCGAAGAAGCCGATCAGATAGGCGGCGAAGATCGGTCCCGAGATGCTCGATATTCCGCCGAATACGACGACGATCAGCGCCTTGAGCAGCGGGTCGCTGCCCATCACCGGCGACATGAAACGATAGCCGCCCATGAAGATGCCGGCGAGGCCTGCAAGCGACGCGGCAATGGCGAAGGCCAGCCCATAGAGCGCGGTGACGTTCAGCCCGACCAGATGGCTGGCATCTTCATTCTGCGCCACGGCGCGCAGCGCCAGCCCGAGCCGCGTGCGGTTGAGGAACATCCAAAGTGCGGCCAGGATCAGCGGCGTGATGACGATGATGGCGATCTGGTGCAGGGAGACGCCGACGCCGCCGATGGTGGTGTTGCCGGTGATCAGCGCCGGGATCTGCTTCGAGCGCGGTCCCCAGATGGTCAGCGCGCCGTTCTCGATCAGCGACCCGGCTGCCAGCGTGGTGATGACGACGACCAGCACGATGTTGGGTCGGCCGATCAGCGGCCGCACGACACTCGCCTGCAGGATCCAGCCGACGCCGGCCATGACGACGACGGCGATGGGAAAGGCGACCGCCGCCGGCAGGCCGAGTTCGACCAGCTGCCAGGCGATGTAGGCGCCCAGCATCATGAACACGCCATGGCTGAAATTGAACACGCCGATCGTCGTCCAGACCAGAGCCAGCCCGACCGCCATCATGGCGTAGAGCGAGCCCTGGAACAGGCCGCCGAACAGGATTTCCGCCAATGCGCTCATCTTCGGATTTTCCTAATGGCCAAAATACATCGACATGATCTCGCCGTGGTCGAGGCTTTCGCCCGGCTTGATCTCGGTCGCAACGGCGCCATGGTTGACGAGGTAGAGTTGCTGCGTCAGTTCCAGCAGGAATTCGATGTCCTGCTCGACGACGATGAGCGGTACGCCGCCGCGCGAAATGTCCATGACGGAGGCGCAGAGCTCGTCCTTGATCTTGGGCGCCAGCCCCAGCGTCGGCTCGTCGAGGATCAGCAGGCGCGGATGGCTCATCAGCGCCGTGCCGATCGACACCATCTGGCGCTCGCCGCCCGACAGCGTGCGCACGCGCTGGCGCCAGCGTTCCGCCAGTTTCGGGAACAGCTTGACCACCTTTTCGCGGTTTTCCGCCTCATGCGGCCGGGCCCGCGGCGAATAGGCGCCGAGCGCCATGCAGTCGGCGATCGAGAGATCGGGAAACAGCCGATTGCCTTGCGGCACATGGATCAGGCCGGCGCCGACGATGGCGCGTGCGCTGTGGCCGACAATGTCTTGCCCGTCGAACAGGATGCGGCCGCTCTTCGGCTGCAGAAGCCCGGAGATCGCACGCAGCAGCGTCGTCTTGCCATGGCCGTTGGGGCCGAACAGGCCGACATTGCCGAAACGGCCGGCCTCCAGCGAGATATCGTGCAGCACGGTGACGCGGCCATAGCCGGCGGTGACGCCTTCGACGCTGAGAATGGGATTCACGCCGCCGACCTCCTCGTGCCGAGATAGGCTTCGATGACGTGCGGATCGGCAATCACGCCTGCCGGATCGCCGGCGGCCAGGACGCGGCCATTGTTGAGCACCAGCAGAT
>NZ_RZQE01000253.1:0-8437 GCF_004022955.1 Mesorhizobium sp. M7A.F.Ca.US.002.01.1.1
CATTTCATATTTGGAGCTGTCGCTGAGCTCCGTGAACCAGCCCTTGAACTGCTCGGTCTTGAAATGGGGATCCTGGTCGGCACCGTTGTGGATCGGGACGACGCCGACTTCCTTGGCCCATTCCAGATTGTCCTTCGGCGACAAAAGGGTCGCCATCAGCTTCCAGGCGTCGTCCTTGTGCTGCGAGTTGGCGAACATGGCCCAACCGGCATAGCCGAGTGTCGGATAGGATTTGCCGCTCGGCCCGACCGGCAATGGCGCTACCGCGAAATCGTCGGCGCTCATCTTGTCGGCGATGCCGAGCAGCGCGTCCGGATCCTGGTTGAGCATGGCGCAGGTGCCGGAATAGAAGCCGGTGACCGTTTCGTTGAAACCCCAGCTCACCGCATCCTTCGGCGCCAGTCCGTCCTTGTACATGTCGGCCAGCATCTGCAGGCCCTTGACCGAGCCCTCCTCGTTGATCGTCGAAGTGCCGTCCTCGTTGAAGTAACCGCCCTTGCCGGCGGCGATGTTCATGAACATGTGCATGCCATTGAAGGCGCCCGGCCCGCCGCGCAGGCAGTAGCCGTACTTGCCCGGGAGCGCGGAAATCTTCTTGGAATCGGCGACGAAATCTTCAAGCGTCGCCGGCGGGCCATCGAGGCCGGCCTCCTTGAACAGTTTCTTGTTCCAGAACAGCGCGTTCACATAGTAGCCGTAGGGGATCATGAACTGGGTGTTGTTGACGGTCGAGCCGAACTGTTTCGCGCGGTCGCCAAGCGTCTTGGCGTCATCCCATTTGGCCATATACGGGCCGAGATCCTCGAGTTGGGCATTGTTGGCATAGAGGCCCATCCAGCGCTCCGGCATCTCGACCACGTCGGGCGTATCGCCGGCCTGCACCATGGTCAGGAATTTCTCGAACGCCTGCCCCCAGGGCAGCGAGATCAGCTCGACCTTGATGCCTGGATTGGCCGTTTCGAACTCCGCGATCTGCTTCTTCAGGAATTCGGTGCGTGGCGGGCTGGTGATGACTTCGACCATTTTCAGGGTCGAATCGGCCACAGCATTTCCGGCGGAAATCGCCAGTCCCGCAACGGTGGCAAGCATGACGGTCAGTTTTTTCATGTTCAAGACTCCCATTTTGAACCCGCTTGTTATTTTCTGGCTTTTTCGAAGGCTTGGGCGACGTCAGCCCACAGGTCTTCGACACTCTCCAATCCGACATTGAAGCGGATGGTTCGGGGGCTGACGCCGAAGCGCGCCATCGAATTCAGGCCCGGCGTCTGCTCCAGCGACGCCTTGGCCGGCACGACCAGGCTTTCATGCCCGCCCCAACTGACGCCGATGCGGAAATATTTCAGCGCGTCGACGAAGACGGGGATGTCGATCTCGTCCGTAACCTCGAAGGAGAACAGCCCGGCATAGCCGGCCAGCGTCGCCTTGCCCAGGTGGTTCGAATAGACGGGATGGTTGACCCGCTCGACAGCGGCATGCGCCTTCAGCCGTTCGGCGATGGTCAGGCCGCTCTTCATGTGGTGCGGCAGGCGCAGCGGCAGCGTGCGCAGGCCGCGCAGCAAAAGCCACGCCTCGAACGGTGACAGCTTGCCGCCGAGATAGGAATAGGTCTGCTCGTTGATGTGCTTGATGTAGGCAGCCGAACCCGCCACGACGCCCGCGACCGTATCGCTGTGGCCGCCAAGGTATTTCGAGGCCGAATGCAGCACCAGGTCGACGCCATGCGTGATCGGCTTCTGGAACACCGGCGTCGCCCAGGAATTGTCGATCGTGGTGACGATGCCCTGTTCCTTGGCCAACCGTGTCAGATGCGCGATGTCCTGCAGCTCGAACATCATCGAGGTCGGGCTTTCCAGATAAAGCAGCTTGGCGCCGGGAAGTGCCGCCGCGACCGCATCCGGCTCGGAGCCGTCGACATAGTCGACCTTGATGTTGAGGCGCGGCAACAGCCGCTCGAACAAACGGTAGGCATCGCCATAGCAATTGCGCACCGCCACGATGCGCTCGCCCGCACCGACGAACGCAAGCACTGTGGCGCTGATCGCCGCCATGCCACTGGAAAAGCCGCGCGCGGCTTCTGCGCCCTCGAGCGCTGCCACGCGCGCCTCGAACTCCATCACCGTGGGATTGTCGCCGCGCGAGTAGATCGGCTGCCTTCGTTTGCCGGCAAAGGTATCGGCCATCTCGGCATAGTTGGCGAAGGTGAACAGCGAGGTCTGGTAGATCGGCGGCACCACCGCACCGCCGGGGAACGGTTCGTCATGCGCCAAAAGCGTGGCCGCTTCGGTGAGATACTCGTAATCGAAACCTGATGGATGCTCGTTCATGTCTGGCTCGAGAGTTTGAGTTTGGCCGCGCCGCGCTTGAGGTCGTCCTCGACGGTGGCGATCAGCTTGAGCGCCTCGGCGCGAGCGCCCTGCGGATCGCGGGCAGCAATGCGTTCGTAGATGGTCCGGTGGTAGGGAAAGCTGGCGTGGCCGAAGTCACGCACGCCGAGCGGATGCTCCCAGAAGCGGTGAAACAGCTCATGCATGGCGGCGATGATCTGCTCGAACAGCGGATTGCCCGAGACCCGGTAGATCGCCTGGTGGAACTCCCAATCCTCTTCCGACGACATGCCCTCGCGCGTGCGGAACGCCTGTTCCATGATGTCGAGCTTGCGTGCGATCTCGGCAATATCGGCTTGGCTGGCGCGTTCGGCGCAAAGGGCTGCTGCCTCCGCCTCCAGCGCGCGGCGGATCTCCAGCGTCTGCATCAGGCTGGTGAAATCATTGCCGCCGGCCAGTGTCAGCGGCATGTGCAGCATATCAGGCGAAACAGCCGCCTTGAGATAGGTGCCGCTGCCTTGCCGGCGTTCGACGAGGCCGAGCCCTTCCCAGCGTGTCAGAGCCTCGCGCACGGTGTTGCGGCTGACCTTCAGCCGCTCGGCGAGAATGCGTTCGGTTGGGAGTCTGTCGCCCAGCTGCAGGGCTTCGGCGCGAACAAATCCCACCAACGCCTTCAACACGGCGTCGTCGCGCGCCGTGATTTGAATGGGTGGCAGGCTGTTCTGGTCCACATTTCCTCCGAGTGGTCCAATGGTCCAACCAATTCTGCACAGTTGAAAACTCCTGTCAACCAACTGTCAGGAGCACTGTCGGAGGAAGCGACGCAATATTCTCAAGGCGGTCGCGCGATCGCTTCGATCGCGTCTGCTAACCTGCGGCAGCAGGCGGCCCGAACCAGGTGGTCAGCGCGTCCACAAGGCCCCGTTGGGCTCCCGCCCCGGCCCAAGCCACATAACCATCGGGCCGGATCAAGGCCGCGTCGGGCGCAACGACACTCCCGAGAGCCGGGAGGTCCCAGATACCGGCGTAACCGGCGTCGATCTGCCGGACCCGTTCTGCCCAAGGCGCGATGTCCAGTCTGCCGGGCTCACCGAGGTTGAGCAGCACGGGCCGCGCGTCGTGCAGCAAGGTGAAGACCCGCAACGGTCCGCCGGCGGTGGTCAGATCGAGATCGGGCATTCGCCGCCCAAGCAGCGGGTGCCCCTCGCCGAGGTCGTAGTGGACACCCAGGCCGGACATCTCGGCTGCGATCTTTTTGCGGGGTTCATCCATGCCGAGCAACTCGGCAACGGTGTCGGCCAAGGCCTTGCTGCGGTCATCCGTGCGGCGAAGCGCGACCTGCGCCATCGTGTTACGCAACACGCGGGCGGCAACCGGATGGCGCTCGGCATGATAGCTGTCGAGAAGGCTTTCCGGCGATATCCCCTTGATGACCTGGGCCAGCTTCCATCCAAGGTTCACCGCATCCTGCACGCCGATGTTGAGGCCCTGTCCACCCATCGGCGGATGGACGTGGGCGGCATCGCCGGCCAGGAGCACGCGTCTGTCGCGATATGCGGCAGCCTGGCGCGTCATGTCGGTGAAGCGGGAGAGCCAGGTCGGGCTGTGGACCCCGAAATCGGTGCCATAGATGGCAGCCAGCGCCTCGCTGAGCTCGCGTAGCGTCGGTTCGCCGCGCGCCTCCAGGCGGGGCTCCGTCAGCACGACGCCAACCTTCTTGCCGTCCTCGATCTTACCCAGGGCATGAATTCCGGAGGCGTTGCTGCGGAAGCCCCATGGCGGTTCTTCCGACATTTCGACCTCGGCAATCATCCAGCTCATCGTCGGATCCCATCCGGCGAACTCGATACCGGCCGCCTTGCGAATGGTGCTGCGGCCTCCGTCGCAGCCGACCAGATATGCGGCCCTCAGGCGGTGACCGGTGGACAGTTCGACGTCGACGCCGCTGTCGTCCTGGATAAACCCCGCAACCTCGTGTTCACGATAGATCGGCACCTTCAACTCGCCGACCCAGTCGGCCAGGATGCGCTCGATGTGGTTCTGCCGCAACGCCAACAGGTAATTGTGCCGGGTTGGGAAATCGCTGATGTCTAGGCGGATCATGTGAAAACCTACGGCCGGGCTCACTTGGCCCTGCGAGAGGAACCGATCGGCAATTCCGCGCTGGTCGAGCACCTCGATGGTGCGTGCATGGAGGCCGCCTGCGCGCAGGCCGGCAAGTTTCTGATCCGGCCGCCTTTCGACAATGGCAACGTCGACGCCTGCTAGCGCCAGTTCGCCCGCCAGCATCAATCCCGTCGGACCACCCCCGGCGATCACCACCGCATGATCTGAAACCATTGTCGTCACTCCCGTTTTCCGCACCTTGGTTCGGGTCGGTTTTACGGGAGGAGCCGGGTCTTGCCGCAAGCCCCTTGTGCGCCATATGTACGAAATGGAAGGGAACGGTATTGTTCCCCCTGTGGGTTGCCGCGGAACAAGCGCTCGGGGCAATTTCCCCTAACGATATCCAGATTTTCAGGCGCAAAAACCCAGAGTCTTCCGTGCTTTGGCACGGAGCTCTGATGTTCATTGGAAAGAAGGGGGCCGGTCGGCGTTTGGCAGCGGTACGAGGAGGCCACTATGTGCCAGCGCCGGCCGGCCGACCCCACGGACCCAGGAGATGCGGCGGACCTGAGCATCATGGGGTATTCCCAGGGACCGGAGCCGGCGGTCTATCCTCGTGCCGGCTTCGTCTTGGCCTGCACAGTCGCGCAAGAGCTTATGAAAATCAACAGTTTCTTAACCAAGGCTCGCGAATCGCTTGGATTAAGGTAAACGGGTAACCCTGTCGGGTTGACTGGATAATCGGGGCTGGATCACTACGCCGCCTTGGCGACGACCCGATTGCGGCCGCCGCTTTTGGCTTCGTAGAGCGCGAGATCGGCACGCTTCATGAGCGCCGCCACCGTGTCCACGCCCTTCAGCACCGACGACACGCCGACGCTGACCGTGACTTCGATCGCCTTGCCGTCCTGGCCGATGGCGAAAGCCGCCTGGGCGATTTCGGCGCGAATGCGCTCGGCCACCTTCTCGGTCACCGCGCCCTCGGTATCCGGCATCACCACGACGAATTCCTCGCCGCCAAAGCGGCAGGCAAGGTCGATACCCCTGACATTCTTGCGCAGCCGCCGTGCGAATTCCCGCAGCACCTCGTCGCCGCCATCATGACCGTGCGCGTCGTTGATCGCCTTGAAGCGATCGAGGTCGGTGATCATCACCGACAGCGGCCGGCGCCGTGCCACGGCGCGATCGAACAGCGTCTGCAGATGGCTGTCCAGATAGCGGCGATTGTGCAGCCCGGTCAGACCGTCGGTCACCGCCATTTCGATTGTCTGGGTGACGCTGGCCCGTAGCTGGTCGTTGTAGCGCTTACGGCGCACCTGCGTGCGCAGCCGTGCCGTCAGTTCCTGCTGGTCGATCGGCCGCATGAGATAGTCGTTGATGCCGAGTTCCAGGCCGCGAATGATGCGTTCCTCCTCGCCCTCCTCCGCCAGCAGGATAATCGGCACGAAGCGGGTGCGATCGAGCGAGCGCAACTGCGAACAGAGCCTCAGCGGATCGAAATCGGCGAACGCGGTCGAGATCATCACGCATTCATAGGATGTCTCGGCGGCCTGGAAGAAACCGGCATGCGGATCATGTGTGACGTCGAGGTCGGCCCGATCACGCAGCATCTTCTGGATGCGCTCGACGGATGTTTTGCGCTCGTCGATCAAAAGCACTTTCGGCGTCGTGTCCTCGGATGCGAAATTGCGGCTGAGCAACTCCTCGATGCCGATGTTGCGCGTCGTCGAGGCGCGCAGCCGCAACTCGTCGGTCAGCGACTTCAGCCGAACCAGGCTCTTGACGCGCGTCATCAGCTGCAGGTCGTTGACCGGCTTGGTCAGGAAGTCGTCGGCGCCAGCCTCAAGCCCGCGGACGCGGTCGGAAACCTGGTCCAGCGCGGTGATCATCACCACCGGAATGTGCGATGTCGCCGGATCGCTCTTCAGCCGCCGACAGACCTCGAAGCCGTCCATATCAGGCATCATCACATCGAGCAGCACGACATCGACCTTGCCGTTCTCGCAGGTCTCGATCGCATCCGGCCCGTTGGTGGCGGTCAACACTTCGAAATATTCGGCCAGCAGCCGCACTTCCAGCAGCCGCACATTGGCAGGGATATCGTCGACGACGAGGATCCGCGCAGTCATTTCATAACGCTCCGACTCGGCTGAAGGGGCACATCACGCATCGCCCAGATAGGATTTGATGGTTTCGATGAAACGCGGCACCGAGATCGGCTTCGAAATATAAGCCTCGCAGCCACCCTGGCGAATACGTTCCTCGTCGCCTTTCATGGCGAAGGCGGTCACGGCAATGACGGGGATGACGTGCAGTTCGTCGTCCTCCTTCAGCCATTTGGTCACTTCAAGCCCCGACACCTCAGGCAACTGGATATCCATCAAGATGAGATCCGGCCGGTGCTGGCGTGCCAGATCGAGCGCTTCCAGACCGTTGCGGGTGCGCACGGTCTCGTAACCGCTTGCCTCGATGAGGTCCCGAAAGAGCTTCATGTTGAGCTCATTGTCCTCGACGATCATAACCTTCTTCGGCATCGATATCCCGTCCCGGCCGCCCTTCCGCTTCGAAGGCGACCGTCATGCGCCCATGTCTGAACGCACCAAACCCTGCTTCACTTTACGGCAATATGATTGACGAAACGGAAATCCGCGGCTGGAAAACAGCGCGAATTCTACCTCGTCGCCTGCGCGTCCAAAGGGCGCGCCACGCTCTAATGGCTTGCCGCAAGCAACTCTTGCCATTACTGCGGGAGAGACTCATCCACACACCGAAGGTAGTGATGGCAAACGCAGCGTCAATGCGCGAAGAAGCGGAATCGATTGCCGTGAAGGCCCTGGGCTTTGTCGCCTCCGATCCGGAGCTTTTGCCGCGCTTTCTGGCTATCACCGGCATAGAGGTCCATTCGATCCGCAAAGCCGCCAGTGAGCCAGGTTTCCTGGCTGGTGTCCTGCAATTCATCCTCGCCCACGAGCCGACGCTGATGCGCTTTGCCGAGGAAACCGGCACCCCGCCGGCTGCTGTCGGCAAGGCCCTGCGGTCGCTGCCGCTGGGCGATGACAACCACGAGCATTCCATATGAGCGATGATCCAGAAACAGCGCGCCAGATCGAAGAACTGGCAGCCGACAACCGGCCGTTGCTGGTGCTCGATGTCGACGATGTCGTGCTCGAATTCATCCGCCCGTTTCCGAATTTCCTCAAGACGCGTGGCTATGGCCTGACGCTGGCCTCGTTCCGGCTGACCGGCAACATCGCAGAGACGGCCAGCGGCCGCCTGATCGAACAGCCCGAAGTCACGGCACTGCTGGGCGATTTCTTTGACACGCAAGCCGATTGGCAAAACATTACGGACGGCGCGGCAGAGGCCCTGGCAGGGCTTGGCGACCGCGCGGAAATCATCTTGCTGACGGCCATGCCACACAAACACCGTGCCGTGCGTCGTGTCCATCTCGACGCGCTTGGACTGAGCTACCCGCTTCTGACCACTGAAATGGCCAAAGGACCGGCAGTGGCCAAGCTTCGCGGCAAGGCCGGCCGACCGGTGGTCTTCGTCGACGATCAGCCGCACAATCTGGCGTCGGTGCGGGAATCGGTCGCCGACGCCGAACTGTTCCACCTGATGGCCGACAATTCGCTGCGCGCATTCCTGCCTCCGGTGACGGACGATGTGGTCGTCGTCCAGGACTGGCACGAAGCCGCGCCGAAGATCGCAAGCGCGCTGGGGCTCTAAACTCCAGCCTTCAAGGGTTCAGTTTCGCACCTGCGCCGCCGCTGTCGTCCCCGCTGTCATCGTCGCCGTCACCATCGTCCACGCTGTCGTCCACGGCCGGATCGGCAGGCTTCAGCATGACGCCATTGACGGTGACCGAACCGTCGGCCTTGGCGTTGACGATCCATTCCAGCCGGCCATCGGGCAGCGTCTTGCCAAAGCCCTTCGCCATGAGAGCGACTGGCACGTATTGGGCCACCTCCGGTTCCGACTTTGCCGCTTCCTGCAGGCCTTCGACA
>NZ_RZQE01000254.1:0-8380 GCF_004022955.1 Mesorhizobium sp. M7A.F.Ca.US.002.01.1.1
GATCTTGGTGATGCCGTCCTTGGCCGCCTCACCCGATGCCTCCCCGCTCAACGGGTCGGAAAGCTGGACGCTCTCGCCCGCTTCCTTGCCGACAAACACCAGGGAATCGGCCTTGCGGACATAGAGGTTGCCGTCGGCAAGTGCCGCAAGCGGCCGCTCCACCGCCGGGTCGCCAGCGGCTGCCAGTTCGTGGACGACGGCTCCGATCTCGGAAAAGCCCTTGGCCGTGGCGAATTTGGCGATGATGCCGCGCAGATCGGTTTCGCCAGCGCCCGATGACGACAGTGTCGCCAGCAGGAACAACAGCATCAAACCCGTGCGGATTAAGGTCATCGGTTTCTGGTAACCCCTGAAGGTTGAAGTGGGCGTCCGGACGGCGGAGGAAGCCGTCCGGACGCGCGCGGTCTGACTGGGTCAGCCCTGGGAGGGATCAGTTCGTGCCCTTGCCGCCGCACTTGCCGGTGGCAACATTAAAGTTGCCGCAGGACAGAGGCGCGCGCCAATCCGAGATCAGGTCCTTGGAATCAGGCAGATAGTCGGACCATTCGTCGCCCATCACCAGGCCCGGCGTGCGCGACACGGTCTCGAACTGGCCGTCGGCCTGGATTTCGCCGATCAGCACCGGCTTGGTGATGTGGTGGTTCGGCATCATCGTCGAATAGCCGCCGGTCAGGTTCGGCACCGACACGCCGATCATGGCGTCGATGACCTTGTCCGGATCGGTGGTGCCGGCCTTCTCGACCGCCTTCACCCACATGTTGAAGCCGATATAATGGGCCTCCATCGGGTCGTTGGTGGTGCGCTTGTCGTTCTTGATGAACTTGTGCCAGTCGGCGATGAACTTCTTGTTCTCGGGCGTATCGATGCTCTCGAAATAGTTCCAGGCGGCGAGATGGCCGACCAGCGGCGCGGTGTCGAGACCTGCAAGCTCTTCCTCGCCGACCGAGAAGGCCATGACCGGAATGTCCTCGGCCTTGATGCCCTGGTTGCCGAGTTCCTTGTAGAACGGCACGTTGGCGTCGCCGTTGACGGTCGAGACGACGGCGGTCTTCTTGCCGGCCGAACCGAACTTCTTGATCGCCGAAACCTCGGTCTGCCAGTCGGAGAAGCCGAACGGCGTGTAATTGACCATGATGTCTTCAGCCGCCACACCCTTGGCCTTCAGATAGGCCTCGAGGATCTTGTTGGTGGTGCGCGGATAGACGTAGTCGGTGCCTTCCAGCACCCAGCGCTTAACCGAACCGCCGTCCTCGCTCATCAGATAGTCGACCGCCGGGATCGCCTGCTGGTTCGGCGCCGCACCCGTGTAGAACACGTTGCGCTCGCTCTCCTCGCCCTCATACTGGACCGGATAGAACAGGATGTTGTCGAGTTCGGAGAACACCGGCAGCACCGATTTGCGCGACACCGAGGTCCAGCAGCCGAACACCGCCGCAACCTTGTCCTTGGAGATCAGTTCGCGCGCCTTTTCGGCAAACAGCGGCCAGTTGGAAGCCGGATCGACGACGACCGCCTCGAGCTTCTTGCCGAGCAGGCCGCCCTTGGCGTTCTGCTCGTCGATGAGCATCAGCATGGCGTCCTTCAGTGTCGTCTCCGAAATCGCCATGGTCCCCGAGAGCGAATGGAGAATGCCGACCTTGATCGTGTCGTCGGCGGCCTTGGCCGGAGCCGACATCAACAGGCCGGCGGCGACCGCACCAGCCGAAAACATTTTTGTTATTGTCGAGAAATTACCCCTCATATTACGGACTCCCAAGCTAGTTGATTGCACTGCAACACTACAATGCAACCCCCATGCCAACCGCTCCAGCGATCCCGAAAGGGTACAAATAGTTCATAGATATCAGCGCCTTGGATATAGCGGCTTCCAAAACAAAGAGAGCCGGCCAGAAATCGATTGAGGGAAATTTGCGCGCTTACACAGTTTTTGCCTAATTTTCGCTCATTCTCTGAGGCTGCCTAGATTTTGATCTCAATAGCGGCGCCTTGGGCGACCGATGTTGCGGCGCGGTGCAAAAATAGGGCAAGCTCGCTCTTCAAACGAGCGACGTCATGATTTCAGGGATTTCACGCTTTTTCATCGGCATACTGCTTCTGGCCGCAGCAACCGGAGCCGCGCGAGCCGATTTCAGCGATGGCAAGATGCCTGACGGCACCTATCATTGCGAAGTGTACCTGCTTGGCATGTTCCTCAGCCTCGGCGACATCACCATCAAGGGGAACGTCTACAGCGGCCCTGTCTACACCAGCCTCGGCGTCTTCGGCCCCGCTCAGCAAGGGTACAACTACCAAATGGATGCGAACGGCGTGATTTCCTGGCTGGGACCACTGGGCGGCTACACCGCCGGCGGCAACTCGCTGTCGCTGACCCAGGCGACGCTGGACGGCGAAACCGTGCCCTCCTTCGACATCATCATGAAGCAACCCGACGGCGCCTTCACCGCATCGACCTGCACCAAGCAATAAGGCGGCAAGAAAAAGGCGCGGAACCTTGCGGGTTCCGCGCCAGCAGTCCGTCGGGAGGATGTGACTAGATCGTCTTTGCCGACATCTGCGCGGCGATGTAGTCGGCCTGGCGGATCGCCAGCGACACGATCGTCAGGGTCGGGTTTTCAGCGGCCCCGGTAGTGAACTGGCTGCCGTCCGACACGAACAGGTTCTTGATGTCGTGCGCCTGGCCGTGCTTGTTGACGACCCCGTCTTCCGCTTTCTCGCTCATCCGGTTGGTGCCGAGATTGTGAGTCGACGGATAGGGTGGCGTCGGGAAGGTGCGGGTGGCGCCGACCGCATCGTAAAGTGCCGTAGCCTGTTTGTAGGCGTGGTTACGCATCGCCGTGTCGTTCGGATGGTCGTCGAAATGCACGTCGGCGATCGGCATGCCGTGCGCGTCCTTCTCGTCTGCATGCAGCGTGATGCGGTTCTCCGCGCGCGGCATGTCCTCACCGACGATCCACAGGCCGGCCATGTGGTCGTAGTGATCGAGTGCGGTGGTGAACGAGCGCCCCCAGGCGCCCGGATCGAGGAATGCGGCCATGAACGGCAGGCCGAGCGACAGCGTCTCGAACTCGTAGCCGCCCACGAACCCACGCGACGGATCATGCCGCGCCTCGTCGCGGATGATGCCGGCCATGGTGGTGCCGCGATACATATGCACCGGCCTGTCGAAGATGGCATAGACCGAGCCGGTGGTGTGGCGCATGTAGTTCTTGCCGACCTGGCCCGACGAGTTGGCAAGCCCATCGGGGAATTTTCCCGACGCCGAATTGAGCAGCAGCCTTGGGCTCTCGATCGAGTTGCCGGCAACCGCGACGATGCGCGCCTTCTGCTCCTGCAGCTTGCCGTCCTTGTCGGCGTAGACGACGCCGGTCACCTTTCCGCTGGCGTCGTGGTTGATCTTGATCGCCATGGCATTCGGCCTGACTTCGAGATGGCCTGTCGCCTCGCCCTTGGGGATCTCGGTGTAGAGCGTCGACCATTTGGCGCCCCATTTACAGCCCTGGAAGCAGAAGCCGGTTTGCTGGCAGGAATTACGATCGTCGCGATCGACCGAGTTGATGGCCATGTTGCCGGTGTGGCATTCCTTGTAGCCGAGCTTGTCGGCGCCGGCCTTCAACACCTTGAAATTGTTGTTGCCCGGCAGCCGCGGCCAGTCATTGGTGCCGGTGACGCCCATCTTGGCCTCGGCCTTGGCGTAGTAGGGCTCCATCTCGGCCAGCGTGATCGGCCAATCGAGCAGGTTGGCGCCTTCCAGTTTGCCATAGGTCGAGAGCGTCTTGAACTCGTGCTCCTGGAAGCGCAGCGAGGCTCCCGCCCAATGCGTGGTCGAACCGCCGACCGACTTGACGACCCAGGCCGGCAGGTTCGGAAAATCCTTTGCCACGCGCCAGTCGCCGGACGTGGTGCGCTTGTCGGTCCAGGCGAGCTGGGCGAACGAACCCCACTCGTCATTGACGAAATCCTCGTATTCGTGGCGCGCGCCGGCTTCCAGGATGACGACGTCGACACCCTTCTGGGCAAGTTCGTTGCCGAGCGTGCCGCCGCCGGCGCCCGAACCGATGATGACGACCACGCCGTCGTTGTTCAGATCAAATGAAGCTGCCATGGTTTCCTCCCATGATTTCTGTTTGCGGGTTCAGGAACGACGGGGCTCAGAGCCACTCGATGTCGTCGAAACCGCGCGCGATGTAGCCGCCCTTGGAATAGGACTCGCCCTCGTAGCCGAAGATCGGCCACACCTCTTTCTGGTTGTAGAGGCCGACCACAAGGCCGCCTCTGATGGCCTGGAAAAACGGCGTCGCCTCGATCTGCTTCAGCATCGCGACCCGCTGGTCCTCCCAGCCAAGGCCGCGATAGCCGCCGCCACCGGATTTCTTGTCGAGGTCGGCGATGCCATCCTCGAGCATCGCCTTGTAGGCGGCGTCCTTGCCGGCCTGCTCGTCATGACCTTTCACGGCAATGGCGTAGTATTTGTCCGGCACCTGATCGTGCGGATAGATGTCGCGCGCCATCTGGATCAGCGTCGCCATGGTTTCGGGCTTGAGTGCCGATGTCTCGAGCCCCCAGGCATGTTCAGGACTGATGACGGCGCTACCGGAGATGACGAGCAGCGCGCCGATGCCGCCGCGTTTGAGAAGCTCGCGACGTGAAAGCCCGGGCTTCGCGTCATAGATCGTGACCATTTTATTCCTCCCTGCTTGCTATGTGCACTGTTGAGAGTGCGTTTGCTGGCGCCGCACCTGCCGGCGCGACTGCTATGTCTCCTATTGGAAGCGACCTCCGCGCTGCAGAACCTCGATCTTGTAGCCGTCGGGGTCCTCGATGAAGAAAAAGCGGGCGATCAGCGATCCGTCGCGGTTGAACTCGACGATCTTCTTCGGATTCAGGCCAAGCGCACCGAGACGGTCATGTTCGCTGTCGAGGTCGGCGACGGAGACAGCGAAGTGACCGTAGCCGTCGCCGAGCCCGTAAGCTTCCTGCCGATCCTTGTTCACGGTCAGTTCGAGCTCGAACCCTGCCTCGGCATTGCTGAGGTAAAGGAGCGTGAACGTCTCGAAATCCAGCCTGTCGGCGACATTGAGCCCGAAGGCGTTTCTGTAGAAATCGACCGATCGGGTCTCGTCGAGAACCCGGATCATACTGTGGATCGCCTTGGCCAAATTAGTCTCCGCGCTGGTGTGGAGGCGATTATGCGCGGCGCGGACAAAAGGTGGTGGCAGCCGGTTACCACGCCCGCAGCCGCGAACGGGACGAAAGTCCGATTGCCGGACCGGCAATTTTGCCCGAGAATACGTGTGGGGACAGGTCAAGCAGTATCAAACTGCACGCCGTCCACCCAAGACCAACAATCATGGGAGGTTTGTCGGATGTGCAGGGTGTTTGCGGGCCAGGACCCCGAAGGCTATCGCCAGATCAACCGCTCGATTCGCATCGACGGTCACTCGACCAGCATCCAGCTCGAAGCGACGTTCTGGGCGTTGCTTGACGAGATCGCCGAAAACCAGAACCTGACGACGCCGAAATTCATCTCCAAGCTCTATGACGAAGCCATAGAGATCAACGGCGCCATCCCGAACTTTGCGTCGATGCTGCGCACCACCTGCGCGCTCTATCTGCGCGGCCATCGGCCGGGGATGGATGAGCAGATGGTGCCGAAGCGGCAGGCCGCTTAGCGCATTGCGCTCAGCTTAGTTCTTGCGCGAGCCCTATGAGAAGCCCTCCGGGCCCTCGAATGTAGCAGAGCCGATACACGTCTCTATACTGGACAACTTCGCCTTCGAGCCGCGCACCGCGATTGCGGAGCCTTTCAAGCGTCCCGTCAATGTCGTCCACGGCGAACATGACGCGGAGGTAGCCGAGGGCGTTAACCGGGGCGTTGCGGTGATCCGAGACGACAGGCGGCGTGAGGAAGCGGGACAGTTCGAGCCGGCTGTGGCCGTCCGGCGTCCGCATCATGGCAATCTCGACGCGTTGATCGCCCAGTCCAGTGACACGTCCGGCCCATTCTCCTTCGATCGTGGCCCGCCCTTCGAGCTCAAGGCCGAGCTCGCCAAAGAAACCAATCGTCTCTTCGAGGTCATCGACGACGATTCCTATGTTGTCCATCCGTTTGAGCGCCATGTGTTCAGTCTACAAGGCGTCGTCCAGGTCGTAAACTCATTAGGCTGCTTGCCAGCTGAGCAGGTATGATCAAGGGGTCCGAAACGCCTCGTGATACGTCGCGGTGGCGCCCTGGTGTCGACCACTACCTCGAACGCCAGCCGGTCTGTGGCTGTCCCTGATTCATGCCTGATGGCACGATGCTGTTTCTATCGGTCCAGTATCCGGCCGCGTATGCCAGGACGCTCTGCAAGAGGCGACGCTGCAGCCCAAGTTCCGGGCGAAAACCGGCTTCCAACAGCACAAGCAGACCTGGTCGACAGTAGACCAAACCCTCGCTAACGATTTTGTGATGTGGTTGACGAGGTCATTTTCATCTCGCAGTCTATCGGCATTCGATCTGCGGCTTAACCTAACTATCGTTGTCATGAATACTTGGGCATCACTTCCCAAGCGCGCTCTCTTATTTTTGAGATTCCTAATATGAACCGTCGCAACCCTGTCCGAATGAATCGGCGTCTTTTCCTGTCCTCGGTCGCAATGTTTACGGCAACCGCGACATCGGCCGGTTTTGCGCGATCGTTCTCGGGCACTTTGCCCTGGACGCCAATGGCATCCGATCCACCGACGCAGGTCGTGGCAGGCGGCTGGCACTTTTTCTCGGCCCAGGAAGCAGCCCTAGTCGAGGCGATCGTCGACCGCATCATTCCGGCCGACGAGCTCAGCATGGGCGGCAAGGAAGCCGGTTGCGCCGTCTATATCGACAGGCAGTTGATGGGGGCGTTCGGTGCGTCGAGCCGGCTTTACACGCAAGGCCCGTTTCTGCCTGGACTGCCCACCCAGGGCTATCAGGGCGAGGCCAATCCGGCGCAGCGTTACCGCACCGGGCTTGCCGCCATCGACGCTTTCCTGAAACAGCGGGACGGCAAGACATTCGTCGAGCTCGCACCGGCCGAACAGGATGCCTTCCTGACGGCTATGGAGGCCGGGAAGGTCGACCTGCCCAATGGCGTCAAGGGGCCGGGTTTCTTCGGGCTTCTGCTGCAGAACACCATGGAGGGGTTCTTTGCCGACCCCGTCTATGGCGGCAACAAGGACATGGTCTCGTGGCGCATGCTTGGTTTTCCAGGCGCCCGCTACGACTACCGCGACCATGTCAGCAAACACAATCAGCCATATCCGCAGCCGCCTGTCTCGATCATCGGGCGCCCCGAATGGCTCGGCAAAGGCGCCTGATCATGACCAAGATACTGCCTCGCAAAGACGTCGTGATCGTCGGCCTCGGCTGGACGGGATCCATTCTGGCCCACGAATTGACCGATCAGGGCCTGGACGTGGTGGCTATAGAACGCGGCCCCTGGCGCGATACGGCAACCGATTTCAACATCGGCTACGCGCAGGATGAGTTGCGCTACAGCATCCGGCGCGACCTCTTCCTGCAGCCCGCCTTGGAAACCATGACGGTGCGCAACGACCCGTCGCAGAAGGCGCTGCCGATGCGCGATTTCGGCTCCTTCCTCCCCGGCAACGGCGTCGGCGGCGCCGGCGTCCACTGGAACGGCCACACCTGGCGGTTCTGGGATTCAGACTTTCAGATAAAGACCAATCTGACCAAGAAATATGGTGCATCGAGAATCGCCGATCTCCAGGTCGAGGACTGGGGCGTGACCGGCGCGGAGATGGAGCCCTATTACGACCAGTTCGAGTATCTGGCAGGCATCTCGGGCAAGGCCGGCAATATCAAGGGGCAGTTGCAGGAAGGCGGCAATCCGTTCGAGGATCCAAGGTCGCGGGATTATCCGAACCCGCCGATGCAGATGACCTACGCGCCAACCCTGTTCGCCGAGGTCGGCCGGTCGATCGGCCTGCATCCCTTCCCGACCCCATCCGCCAACATGTCGCGGGCCTATGTCAACCCGCTCGGCATCGCCATGGGTCAATGCACCTATTGCGGATTCTGCGAACGCTTCGGCTGTGCCAACTATTCGAAGTCGAGCGCCCAGACCACCGTCCTTCCGGTGCTGATGAAGAAGTCCAATTTCGAAGTCCGCACCGACAGCGAGGTACTGCATGTCGATCTGGCTCCCGGAGGCAAGTCGGCGCGCGGCGTGACCTACGTCGATACCTCAGGCGAGGAGTACTTCCAGCCGGCCGATCTGGTGCTGCTGTGCGCCTACGGCCTGCACAATGCCCGGCTGATGATGCTGTCCGGCATCGGCAAGATCTACGACCCCGGCAGCGGCGAAGGAACGGTTGGGCGCAATTACTGCTACCAGACAAACGC